>NZ_BTCK01000032.1:0-74761 GCF_033239625.1 Paenibacillus sp. CCS19 | reverse complement strand
TTTAAAACATTTAAACTGACAGTTTCGCTCGTTGTTCAGTTTTCAAAGAACAATTTCGACAACGTTTAACATCTTAACACATGATGTTCTGTTGTGCAAGCATTTCTTTTTTGTTTTCTTCGCTCCATATCGAGTGAAGAAAACTCGTTTATTTCGTATCCGACGTTGTTCATCTTGGCCGGACTTAGAATATATCATAGGCTGTCCACAGAGTGCAACCCCTTTTTCAGAAAAACTTAAAATCAATTCTAACTTTCAACCGCTGATCGGTCGAACGGGCCGCGCATATGGTTGGGAAGCAGCAGCCCGCAGCCTTTACGCTATCGATAATTTCGCATATTCAGCGCGTAGCGTGACAACTCCTTGGGCGAGGCAATTCTGGCGAACATGCGGAAGATGATCTTATATCTCTTCGCAATCGCCTGCTTAATGTCCTCATCAAGCCGAGAATCATGCAGGTCGAGCATCATTTCATCCAGTTCTTTGCGGAGGACGTAATCAAATTCTTTGCATTCTTTTTCATTGAACAAGATCCCGAGCATAACCGTTAGTCGGCCTCCTTAACAGCGACAATATTCACATTTATACAAAAAGCGCCCCGCGCTGCTGCTTAGGACGCTACCTGCCGCTTTATTGTTATGCTCAAATAATGGAAATTTTATTACCTATTGAGCAAGTGCGGTGTAATTGTGCTTTCGATAAGGGATGCAACAAGCAGTAAAACAACGATTCCGAGCAGAACGGGCACTGTCATAATGACATATCGTTTCGTTTCCTTCGCCATCGTTTTAGCTCTCGAGCTATTCACCAAACATCCAAGCCAACGGAACGCAATGTTACCAGACCGCAGCCCATACGCTGATGCAAGGATGATGACAGGGATTTCTATAATTCCGTGAGGCAATATGCCTTTGAATAGAACCTCGAGCATCGATGACGTTCCCTGAACAATGTAATATTGGTGCATGAGATATCCAATCACCATTCCGTTGAGCACCATGAGGATTGCAGGATATATGCCAAATAGAAATCCTAGATACATAATTAATCCCGCTATCTTGGCATTGTTAAAGAAAATAACCACGATAGCCATTAGGGTCGGATTAGACGATTGATTAATCATATCGCTTAGTTCTTTGATTCCTTTAATTTGTTGTTCTAGAAAGTCAGAGAGCCCTGTCGCAGTAATACCGGTCACTATGCCGGCTAGAAAGAGAACGGCACTAATACCAAAGTAAGTACGCATCGTTCGAAAATGTTCAGCCCATCCAAGGTTACGAAACATGCTGAGTACCTCCTCTTAAAGTTTCATAGAAAGATATGAATATCCGCTGTGTACGAGCATAGGATTGTACTAGTACAAGGTATACGAGAGCTTGTAATGAGAGGAGCGCCGACGGATGAACATGTTTTATGTATGGAACGGAAGGAAGCTGAAGCGATACTTGATGCTCGCTGTAGCTGTTGTTTTCTCTTGCGGCATTATTTATGCAGAGCGTGACAATATTGCCGTATTCGCCCCCCAGCAGCCGGCAGCCATCTACAGCATTCCGACGGACAAGAAGGTCGTAGCGTTAACGTTTGACATCAGCTGGGGAGACAAGCGTGCCGAGCCTATCATCGATGTTCTGAAGGAGAAAGGCGTTAAGAATGTAACGTTCTTCCTCTCCTCCGTTTGGAGCCAATCCCATCCGGAGATTGTGAAGAAGATTGTAGACGCTGGGTTCGAGATCGGCAGCCATGGCCACAAGCATGATTATTACAGCAAGTTCAACGACGACGAGATCCGCTCGCAAATCACGACCGCCCATACGATTTTGTCAGGTATAACCGGTAAATCGCCTAACTTGATTCGTCTGCCTAATGGAGATTTCGATAAACGAGTGCTTCGTATTGCGGAGGAATTGAATTATACGGTTATTCAATGGGATACCGATTCGTTCGACTGGATGAATATCGGTACGGACAAAATTGTTGAACGTGTCGTAAGCCGCGCTCATCCTGGGGACATCATTCTCATGCATGCAAGCGATTCGTCTAAACAGACTCGCGACGCCCTGCCGGCCATCATCGACCAGCTGCGTGCAAGCGGTTATGAATTCGTGACCGTTTCACAAATGATCGGACAGACAGAAGTTCAAGGCAAAACGGTAAATACCGATCCCCTGAACGATCCGTCTGTCCGACTGGAAGCTGCAGCATATGGACTATAAAGTATAAGAAGCTGGACTATGAAGCCGATTTCGCGACGTTCGCGGAATCGGTTTTTGTGCTTGCGGAACCAACAAGCTTATGCAGCCACATAATCTGGAACGCATTGCAAATAAACAGCGGCGTAATCATAAAGATGACGGATACCGCATTGGTCTCTCCGTTAATGCTCGGCCATGCTTCCAATACGGTTACGACAAACATGAGGAAAACCGTCGGCACGAATGCGCTTCGGTTGGTTTGTTTAGTTTTTAGGTACGCAACAAGGACCGAACCAATCGCCAACGCAAGCGGCAGCACCCAATACAGCCAGTTGGTCAGACGCTCGCGGTCACCATAGAGCATATAGCCGAGTGCGAATGTAGCGAATAAAGACGTGTAGCCTTGCAGCATCGTCCACAAATATTTTTGTCTGAAAATGCTAAGCGCAATGTAGTTGACCGTCAAATAGGCAAAAAAGCCCATCATCGCGAATACACCGATCATCAGTCCGCTGATCGCCATCATGAGCGCATTATAGCCTGTCTCCTCGGCCTTCAGAAAACCATACGATTGATCCGTGAATTGAAGAGCTAGTCCGAGAACTGTGCACGTGACAGCACCAACAGCCATCGAGCTCCAAAACAGGAAAAACAATTTGCGTAATGTCATGCTTTGTATTGACCTCCCAATTGTTATGCAAGGAGGCTTCCGCCTCTAAATTTGCAATCTGCTCTTTATTTTACCACATAAGAATTTATAAGTCTTCGCGTATGATAATCGCGTGAACATTGCACATACTATCGTTACGAATACTCGTTGGCAATGGAAGGGGTCTGGCACAGCATGCGATTATGGTTATGGATATTAACAGCATCTGCCCTGCTCTCGTTAACGGCCTGCGGCGCTGAGCCGTCATCGTCACAGAGCGAGCCGATTAGCTACAAAGACATGAAATCGATGGTCATCGATATTCTTAAAACCGAGGACGCGCAGAAAGCACTACAGGAATCTGCAACTTCCGCAACAGGGAACAATGGCTTCAGTTCCAAAATCCTATCCGTACAGGATCAAGAACAGGTCCGTATGGCCGTCAAAGAAGTTCTCGTCTCCCCTGATTATGACAAGGTGATCAAAACGTTAATGACGGATACCCGATTCGCGGGAGAATTCGCCAAGACGGTAAATACCCAGAACAAGCAGATTCATAAGGATCTCATTAAGGACCCGTCTTATCAAAAGGATCTGATCCAAGCGATGAAGTCGCCTGAAATGGATAAAATGATCCTGGATGTATTGCAGGGTTCCCAATACCGCAAGCAGGTCATGTCCTTGATGCAAGAGGCCATGCAAAACCCGTTATTCCGTCTCGAAGTGCTCGATCTGCTGAAGAAAGCTGTACAGGAAGAGCTCAAGCCTGCTCCTGTATCATCCGACAGTAAGAAGAAAGAAGAAAGCAGCGGGGACGGTGGAGACAGCGAAGATAGCGGCGACGAATCCAAGGATGAAGAATCCGGAGGCGACGAAGAGAAGGATTCTGCAACGTAATAGACGCACAAACAAAAGCAGCCAAGCTCCCATCAGGAGTTTGGCTGCTTGTTCGTTGATCCAATATTACAATTTGGCGATTACACGTTGTGCCAGTTCCGCATACAACAAGCCTGTCTCGCTGTCGGCCTTGTAAACCGATGGTGAGAAATCCGGCTCGGACGGATGGTTGTCCGGAGCGCCGAGCGGAATCTGTGCGAGCAGCTCTGCGTTCAGCTGCTCTGCAAGTCGCGCTCCGCCCCCACGGCCGAATAGATACTCTTTCTCCCCGCTGTGGCGGTTCAAATAGTACGACATATTCTCGACGACACCGACGATGGCATGCTCCGTCTTGATCGCCATTGCGCCTGCCCGCGCAGCGACGAATGCGGCCGTTGCATGCGGCGTCGTAACGATAATTTCTTGACTCTGCGGGATGATCTGATGAACATCGAGCGCAATATCGCCGGTGCCTGGCGGCAGGTCCAACAACATATAGTCGAGCTCGCCCCACTCGATCTCGGCGAAGAAGTTGCGAAGCATTTTGCCAAGCATCGGACCACGCCATACAACCGGACTGTTGTTCTCGACGAAGAAGCCCATCGACATCACCTTAACGCCGAATCGTTCGATCGGAATGACGCGATCCCCTTCTACGTCAGGCCGTTCTTCAATTCCCATCATATCCGGTACGCTGAAGCCATAAATGTCGGCATCGATAAGACCTACTCGTTTGCCCGCGCGTGCCAACGCAACGGCTAGGTTCACGGTTACGGTAGACTTGCCAACGCCGCCCTTACCGCTTGCAATCGCAATAAACTTCGTGCCGCTCTCAGGCGACAGAAGCGGTTGTGGTTCGACCAGACCGCCATGGCCTTTGATCGGTGCGCCTTGCCCTCCGCTAGGCTGTGATGCAGCTGCTGGCGCCTCTTGCGGCAGCACACGGAAACGAAGATGCACCGACTCAATCTCCGCTTGCTTCAGCGCTTCACGAATGATGGACTCGATTGGAGCCTGATCTTCCTGCTTAGCCGTTAATACGGTTAATGATACGTTGTTGTCCTTCCACACTACGTCGCGGAATTGAACAGATTGGCCGGCCTCACCTGCACCATCGACTGCCGAGCGAACGATTTCGATTACTTGGTCTCGCGTTAACATCGTTTGATTCCACCTTCTTAGCTATGTAAATAGTTGATCTGTTTAAGAAACGGATGCTGCATACCTCACTATTATAACATAGTCTACGGTGCCCTACGATCAATGCACCGGCTCGGCTATAGAGGTGGACGATGCCTTCTCCCCTGCGCTGAAACGCAGAATCCCTTGATAGATCGCCGCGGCAATCGAACGCTGGTAATCCCCGTTAGCTAATCGGCTCGCTTCTTCAGGGTTAGACAGGAAGCCTACCTCAACAAGTGCCAATGGGATGTCCTGAATTTGCTTCATCAGGTACACCTCGTTCTTGATCGGCGCCGCAATGCGGGTCGTGTTCGCCAGATTGCGCTTGATCTCCTCTTGAATCAAGGCTGCCAATTGGCCGTTGTTTACATTGCTCGGGTAGTAGAACGTTTGTGCGCCTGACCATTTGATCGATGGAATACTGTTCATGTGAATACTGAGGACGAGTTCTGGCTTCGCTTCCTTGATCATCGACACGCGCTTCATAAGGTCTTCTGTCTTCCGTCTTGCGATTTTCTTCGTATCCTCGGCAGCAAGATCATAATCCCCTTCCCGCGTCATGATAACGATGGCACCTGCCTGCTGCAGATAGTCACGCAAATAAATCGCAATCGCAAGGTTGAGGTCTTTCTCGATAGCCCCCTCCTTGCTAACGGCTCCCCCATCAATTCCTCCATGACCCGCATCTATTGCAATTGTTTTGCCCGATAACGGGAGCGACCAGGTCGTCCAAGCGCGCGAAGCCGGAATATCCTGTACGATGAGTACGACAGCAGCGATTACAACAAGGGCGCTAATGACGATTCGCAGCGTCCCTTTATAGTTCATCCATACGACAATCCGGTTCCGAAACCGCCGCATAAATAAAACCACCTCACCCCACACGAATGGTAACCGGCTTTACTTGAAAGCCTGTACTATACCATCCTTATGGGACGAGGCGGTCGATTATGACTGCATTGATATGGAAATGAAGGCGCTCCGTAACATCTGCTTTGTACACGTTAACAGCATCAGCCTTCAATTCGACGCTGTAGATGCTCTCAATCGTCTGTATCGCTTATACAACACCGTCTTCTACACCGAGTGACACAGGTTGGATGTCCTAAATAATTACGGCCGTTCAAAGCGCCAAGAGGCACTCTGACGGCCGCTGGCAGCGCTCAAGTGTTATTTGTGCAGACCGCACTCTGTTTTATCGTTACCCGACCAACGACCCGCACGTGGGTCTTCGCCTGGCATTACTTGACGTGTGCAATGCTCGCAACCGATCGATGGGTAATGATTATCATGCAGTTTGTTGTAAGGTACATTGTTCTCGCGGATATAGTTCCATACATCTTCAGACGTCCAGTCTGCAATTGGATTGAATTTCATGAGACCGAACTTGTAATCATATTCAATCTTCTTAGCATTCGCACGAGTATCCGCTTGATCGCGACGGATACCTGTCATCCAGCATTCATATTGGCTGAGGATTTGCGTGAGCGGCTGAACTTTGCGGATGTTGCAGCATTGGTTAGGATCGCTCTTCCACAGCTCCTCGCCATATTGTGCAGCTTGCTCTTCTGGCGTAATTGCCGGCTTCACTTGCACGTAACGAATGTTCGGATAACGAGCAGCGAGCTCGTCACGCGTTTCGAGCGTTTCTTTGAAGTGGAAATCCGTATCCAGATAGAAGATATCGACATTCGGATTAATTTTTTGAATCATATCAACGAGAACAACGTCCTCTGCGCCGAAGCTGCAAGCGAACGTAATATTAGGGAACGTTTCAATCGCATATTTGATGATTGCTTCTGGTGTTTGTTCTTCCAGTTCAACGGCTTTCTGTGAGGCAAGTGCCTCTTTCTCAAACAGGTTCATCGTAAAGACCTCCGTCCAATATTAATTCCTAGTAAGAGGGTAAGCGTTGCTCGTTATTATACGTCTTTCACCACGTTTGTTCAATGAATTAATTTCGCTATTATCCACAAATACAATCCTAAAGATGAATAATTAGGAACGATCGTCAATGTCACATATAAAAATAAAAAATACCCCTTCCGAGCATATACATGCTGCAGAAGAGGTATTCGACTCGAAATTAACGTTTCGAGAACTGTGGAGCGCGACGTGCTGCTTTGAGACCGTATTTCTTACGTTCTTTCATACGTGGGTCACGCGTCAGGAAGCCTGCGCGTTTGAGCGAACCACGGAACTCAGGGTCTGCTTTGAGCAGTGCACGGGAAATACCGTGGCGGATTGCGCCAGCTTGACCGGAGATGCCGCCGCCGTTAGCGATAACGATTACGTCGTATTTGCTCGTCGTATCCGTCAGGTTCAGCGGTTGTTTAACGATCAGCTTCAGTGTTTCCAGACCGAAATATTCATTCAGGTCACGTTTATTGATAGTGATTCGTCCTTCACCCGGCACGAGACGAACGCGTGCTACGGAGTGTTTACGACGACCGGTTCCATAGTATTGAACTTGTGCCATGAAACTGTCCTCCTTTTATTAACCGCGAAGCTCGTACACTTCAGGGTTTTGTGCTTGATGCGGATGTTCCGAACCTGCATATACTTTGAGTTTGAGCTTCAGTTTGTCGCCCAGACGGTTTTTAGGAAGCATGCCGTGAACAGCTGCTTCGAGAACGCGCTCAGGGTGTTTTTGAAGCATGTCGTTAGCCGAGAATACTTTCAGACCACCTGGATACATCGAGTGGCGATAGTATTTTTTGTTTTGAAGCTTTTTGCCCGTGAGGACAATTTTCTCAGCGTTGATGATGACAACGAAGTCACCAGTGTCAACATGAGGCGTAAATTGTGGTTTGTGCTTACCGCGGATCAAGGCAGCTGCTTCGCTAGCCAGACGGCCCAGCGTTTTGCCTTCTGCATCGATAACAAACCATTTGCGATCGACTTCGTTAGGCTTAGCCATAAAGGTAGTACGCATGAGGTGTTCCTCCTTAAAAATTGTTTCAGCAATCCATTTATAATGAAACGTTCGCGTTTCAAGCTGATAGTTCTACGTCAAAATTACTTCATTTGCTTAGTTGAGTTGAAGCATTTCTAATCGGGGCTGTGGGATAGCCATTAAAAATGCACAAGTTATATACTACTATAATTACTGGACTTTCGCAAGAGGTTTAGCTTGTAAAATACAGGCTAATTTGCGTTTTCCTGCGCCAAAATGTGTAATCTCGACTGCTCGGGCGGATATTCGACTTCCCACAGCATCAGTCCATGTGCCATTGCCGTCGGACCGGTCGTTGAACGGTCCTTCGCCGCGAGCATAGCAGGAATATCGTCAGGTGACCGTTTGCCTTCGCCAACCCACATCATCGTACCCGCAATAATCCGAACCATATTATAAAGGAAGCCACTGCCCGTTACGAACAGATGGAGCATCGGTCCTTCCTCCTCAATACGCGTTTCGAATATCGTACGTACATGAGAGGGTTGCGTCGACTGGATCGAAGTAAACGACGTGAAGTCATACTCACCAATAAGGTGCGCCATCGCTTCACGCATCGCATCGATGTTCAGCGGCGTCGGGTGGTGAAACGCATAGTGACGGCCGAACACGTCCGGAAACTTACGACGGTCGATCGTATAACGGTACGTCTTTCGCTTCGCTGAATGGCGAGCGTGAAACGCCTCTGGCGCTTCCCATGCTTCCAATACGACGATATCATCAGGCAGCCTTGTGTTGATCGCTAGCGCCCATCTCTCCTGCGGAATGCGAGATTCCGTATGAAAGTTAAACACTTGACCACGCGCATGCACGCCTGCATCCGTCCGTCCAGAGCCGATGATACGAAGCTCCTCGCTTGTCAGCGTCTTAATAGCCGCTTCGAGCACGTCCTGGATCGTATTGCCGCTGGGCTGCGACTGAAAGCCGCTATAAGTCGAACCGTCGTAGCTGACTACCATCACGATGTTTCGCATTGCTACCTCCCATAGGGCGTGGCCCTCTGGACACCCACCTAATCCTAATATAGGACCCCAAGGGCTGACGCCCTCTGGACACCCGTTGCAGACAACATCTTATAAGGGCTGACGACCTCTGGACAACCATTTTGCCGACACCCTCCTAAATCCTCCCTCTGGCTCAGAGGGAGGACCCCAGAGAGCTCCGCCCTCTGGACTCCGGGAATGGTTATCTAGACACGTTGGTGCTTGTGCTCGCTTAAGTCCCTAATGGGACACGCTTTCTTGTGGCGCTGCCTAGAAACAATCGAACGCCCGCGAACGATAAGACGCTTCGATGAAACTAAGTGCCACAAGCCGCTTTCGTCCCTGACGGGACACGCTCTACTGTTGTGCTTGAACGATGAGCTCGCAAGCTCGCCTGCTTAATCTAATTGATCAAGCCGGTTCGAACATTCCAGTTACAACGTGCGTATCCACAGCTGCCAGTCGTATCCGTGAAACGATATCCCCAAATCCACACACTTCCCCACAGTTTCCACAGGGAAACTGCGTATCGAGAAATGGTTTGCCACTGATCACAGGTGGACAACTCCATTCTTTCTGGGTTATCCACTTGTGGATAGGCAGTAATGGAGGGCGCAAAGGGCCCGAAAATGCCGGCTCATGTATACGAGCCGGCAAATTAAGATATATCCCCAATGGAATGCGGGAGTGCGTGGAGAGCAGCGGCAGGTGCGCGAGTTTACGTCCGACTTTGAATGGATGTTCCCTACTCTATTAGAATAGTTCATAGGAACATCCTTTCAACGGGAGGCGCGTGCTTGATGCATGCTCGGAATGCACGGGCGAAACCGTTGCAACCGTTGACCTTCCTTCCTCGAAACAGCTACTTGCTCGCAACGCGCCCACGCGTTCCATTCATCCCAAGAAAAAAAGGTGGCCGCGAAGGTCCACCCTTTCTCATCCGATCCATCCGGTCGATTACGCGCGATCTACCAGTTCCAAGTACACCATTGGCGCTGAATCACCGCGGCGCGGTCCCAGTTTCAGAATCCGCGTGTATCCGCCCGCACGTTCCGAGTAACGGGTGGCCAGTTCGGAGAACAGCTTTTGAATAGCGTCTTGTTCACCGTCAACTGTTTCACGACGAACGAAAGCTGCCACTTGGCGACGAGCGTGAAGATCACCTTTTTTCGCTTTCGTGATGAGCTTCTCAGCGATCGAACGAACTTCTTTCGCTTTAGCTTCCGTCGTTTGGATGCGCTCATACAGGAACAGGTCCGTTACGAGGTCGCGGAAAAGAGCTTTACGCGCGCTCGCGTCACGGCCCAATTTTTGGTATGCCATCGATTTCTCCTCCTTCTGCAAGATTGCAATTACATGCTGCTGCTATCTATTCTTCCATGCGGAGGCCCAAACCAAGTTCCTCTAGCTTCTCTTGTACTTCCTCCAAAGATTTGCGTCCGAGGTTGCGCACCTTCATCATATCTTCTTCGGTTTTCGTGATCAGCTCTTGAACAGTGTTGATGCCTGCACGTTTCAAGCAGTTGTAAGAACGAACGGAAAGATCCAGTTCCTCGATCGTCATCTCGAGTACTTTCTCTTTCTTATCTTCTTCTTTCTCGACCATAATTTCCGCGTCTTTGGCTTCATCGGTCAATCCGACGAACAAGTCCAAATGCTCGGTCAAAATTTTAGCGCCGAGGCTAACAGCCTCTTCCGGTCGAATACTTCCATCAGTCCAAACTTCTAAGGTGAGCTTGTCATAGTTGGTAACTTGGCCGACACGAGTATTTTCTACGCTGTAATTGACACGGGTAATGGGCGTGTAGATCGAATCAATAGGAATTACGCCGATCGGTTGATCTTCTTTCTTATTCCGATCCGCAGGTACGTACCCGCGTCCACGATTGGCGAATACCCGCATATGGAGCCGTGCACCGGAGGCTAAGGTCGCGATATGAAGATCAGGATTCAAAATCTCGACATCGCTGTCCGCTCGAATGTCGCCCGCCGTTACGTTCCCTTCGCCCTCTGCATCAATCTCCAGCACCTTCTCTTCGTCGGAGTGGATTTTGAGCGACAGGCCTTTCAGGTTCAGTATGATTTCGGTAACGTCCTCAATCACACCGGGAACCGTAGAAAATTCATGAAGTACACCGTCGATTTGTACAGAAGTCACAGCTGCGCCAGGCAGCGACGACAGCAGAATCCGACGAAGCGAATTCCCCAGCGTCGTACCATATCCGCGCTCCAGTGGTTCAACTACAAAACGTCCATATGTGCCATTATCATTGAGCTCTACGGTTTCGATTTTCGGCTTTTCGATCTCAATCACTAGTAGTACCCTCCTTCAAAACGTCGCTCCGTTCACCGTACGTGTTCAGTCGAATCATGTAGTATGCCAAACCTTCACAACCATTATTCACAAGTTGCTGTAATTTGATACCACGTAAAAGACTGAATTATACGCGGCGACGTTTCGGTGGACGGCAGCCGTTGTGTGGAACCGGCGTTACGTCTTTGATCAGGTTAACTTCAAGACCTGCTGCTTGCAGGGAACGGATTGCCGCTTCGCGGCCAGCACCTGGTCCTTTAACCATAACCTCTACGACTTTCATGCCATGCTCCATTGCAGCTTTAGCAGCTGTTTCAGCAGCCATTTGAGCTGCGAATGGCGTGCTCTTACGGGAGCCCTTGAAACCAAGGTTACCGGAGCTTGCCCAAGAGATTGCATTGCCGTGCGGATCCGTGATCGTAACGATCGTGTTGTTGAACGTCGAACGGATGTGCGCTACGCCGGAGTCGATATTTTTACGGTCACGACGTTTCGTACGTACGACTTTTTTAGGTTTAGCCATTGTGTGTTATCCTCCCTTCTTATTTCTTCTTGTTAGCTACAGTCCGACGAGGACCTTTACGCGTGCGAGCATTCGTTTTCGTACGTTGACCACGAACAGGCAGTCCACGACGGTGACGAACACCACGGTAGCAGCCGATTTCGATGAGACGCTTAATGTTAAGCGAGATCTCACGACGAAGATCGCCTTCTACTTTAACCGACTTGTCGATCGTTTCGCGAAGTTTGCTAACTTCATCTTCCGTCAGATCACGAACACGCGTTTGAGCGCTAACGCCCGTCGTTGCAAGAATCTTCTTAGCAGTCGTTTGACCGATACCGAAGATATATTGCAGCGCGATTTCAACGCGTTTGTCACGTGGCAAGTCTACACCAGCAATACGTGCCATATGTCTTGGTTCCCTCCTTTATCTAGCCTTGTTTTTGTTTGTGTTTAGGATTTTCACAAATCACCATAACGTTGCCTTTGCGGCGAATGACTTTGCATTTCTCGCAAATTGGCTTAACCGAAGGTCTGACCTTCATTGTGATTACCTCCCGAATCCTTCGGCGCAAGCCCGAAAGGCTTACTTCCGATAGGTAATGCGTCCCCTTGATAAATCATAAGGCGATAACTGGATAACAACTTTATCACCGGTCAAGATCCGGATAAAGTGCATACGCAGCTTGCCAGATACGTGAGCTAAGATTTGATGCCCGTTCTCAAGCTCAACCTTAAACATTGCGTTAGGTAGCGGTTCAATTACCGTACCTTCGACCTCAATGACGTCTTCCTTGGCCACCGTCATTCTCCTTTCGCTTGCACGAACTTCTGAATCGCGTAGCGCAGCTTGGCATTCGTCACCCGGCCGGTCTCATTCATGCTGTTGACAACTTCGGTGTTGATGACCGACTGTAACTCAAGGTGCGCAATGTTCTTCTTCTTCGGCCGATCGAATCGTTTCTTATCACCGTCAGCGATAAGAACGAAACGTTCATCGACGATGCCGATGACAACCGCATAACCGCCCTCATCCTTGCCGCGAAGCACGAATGCGATTTGACCGATCTGCGGTGCTACATCCACGTGCATCAACCCGCCTCAGCATCCGATTTGGTTAGTATCTCATAACCATCTTCAGTTACGGCGACTGTATGCTCGAAATGCGCACACCACGAGCCGTCGACCGTGACGACCGTCCAGTTGTCTTCAAGCGTACGTACATAACGCTCTCCAATGTTGACCATGGGCTCGATGCAGAGAACCATACCCGGCTTAAGCCGTGGTCCCCGATCTGGAATCCCGTAGTTCGGAATTTGCGGTTCTTCATGAAGCTTCGTGCCGATTCCATGACCGACATACTCACGAACAACCGATAATCCCGCATTCTCAACAACCTTCTGAACGGCATGCGATATCGTGAAGAGTCGAACATCCGGTTTAATCAGTTCAAGTCCAGCGTAAAGGGATTGTTCCGTCACATCGAGTAACCGCTGCGCTTCTGCAGAGATTGTACCAACGCCATACGTCCAAGCGGAGTCGCCGTGATACCCCTGATACTGCGCACCGATATCAATGCTAATGATATCACCTTCAGCCAGCTTCTGATTAGAATTCGGAATACCATGCACCAACTGATCGTTGACAGAAGTGCATATGCTGGCAGGAAATTGATTGTAACCTTTAAAAGATGGAACGGCGCCCTGACTTCGAATATACGTCTCGGCGATATGATCCAGTTCGCTAGTCGTAATGCCGGGCCGTATCGATTGTTTAAGCAGCCGATGAGTATCAGCAACAATCCGCCCTGCTTCCCGCATCAAACGGAGCTCTGCTTCCGACTTGCAAACAATCATTAGTTTGAACCCCGCAGAACGGAAACGATCTCAGCAGTTACAACATCAATATCCTGTTCCCCGTCGACTTCACGAAGCAGCGACTTACCTTCGTAGTACGAAAGCAATGGTGCTGTTTTCGAGATGTACTGATCCAGACGCGTACCGACACTTTCTTCGTTATCGTCCGAACGCTGGTACAACTCGCCTCCGCATTTATCGCAGATGCCTTCTTGTTTCGGCGGGTTATTCAAGACGTGATAAGTGGATCCGCAAGATTTGCAGATGCGGCGGCCCGTTAAACGAGCAAGCAGCAATCCGCGATCAACCTTCAAGTTAATGACGTGATCGAGCGAGCGGCCCATGTCCGCGAGCATGCCGTCAAGCGCTTCGGCTTGTTGCAGCGTACGCGGGAAACCATCAAGTAGAAAACCTTTCGAGCAGTCATCGAGCAGCAGGCGGTCCCGAACGATTCCGTTCGTAATCTCATCCGGTACTAGCAAGCCTTGATCAACATACTCTTTTGCTTTCAGACCCATTGGTGTACCTTGCTTCATAGCAAGGCGAAAAGCATCACCGGTAGAAATGTGTGGTACCGCGAACTGATCGACAATGCGTTCAGCTTGCGTCCCCTTGCCGGCTCCTGGAGGTCCCATGAATAAAATGTTCATTCCGTGTTCCTCGCTTTAAGCACAATAGGCCCGTTCGGGTTCCGACACACGATCAGCATGCCAGGACCCCGATATGAACCTATCCTTATTTATTGATAAACCCTTTGTAGTGACGCTTGATGAGCTGGCTCTCGATCTGTTTCATCGTGTCGAGTGCGACACCGATAACGATCAGGAGCGAAGTACCACCGAGTCGAACCGACTGCGGAAGATCAGCAGCTGCACCAAATGCTACTGGAAGCAACGAGATGAGCGACAAGAATACCGCACCCGCAAGCGTAAGACGAGTCATAACGCGCGTAATGTACGACGACGTTGGCTTACCAGGACGGATGCCTGGGATGTAACCACCGTTCTTCTTCATCTGATCTGCCATTTGAACCGGGTTGATCTGAACGAAGGTATAGAAGAAGGTAAAGCCGACAATCAGAAGCACGTACAACAGCATACCAAGCGGTTTGTCATAGTACAAGTTCTGAATTATCCATTGCGCCCAATCTTTGTTTGCCCAGAACTGTGCGATCGTAATCGGGAACATGAGCAGCGAGATTGCGAAGATAACCGGAATAACGCCTGCGCCGTTTACCTTCAGCGGAATGTGAGTCGACTGACCACCGTACATCTTACGGCCAACTACACGTTTAGCATATTGTACCGGGATCTTACGGATACCTTGTTGAACGAAGATGACACCAACAATTACCGCGATTGCGACAACTACGATGAGAATCACCTTCAGGATGTTCCAGAAGAGCATGTCGCCAGGGTTCTCGAATTCCGTTGCATATACTTCGCGAATATGACCAGGCATTGCTGCGATAATACCCGCAAAGATCAGAACCGAGATACCGTTGCCGATACCGCGTTCCGTAATTTGCTCGCCGAGCCACATCAAGAATGCCGTACCGGCAGTCAGGATGATCGCGATCATTGCATAAGTCGTAAACTTAGGATCAATGACCATCTCGTAAGCGTATCTACGGTTGAAGCCTACAGCCGTACCAAAACCTTGGACTAAACCAAGAATGATCGTGCCGTAACGAGTGATTTGCGCCAGTTTGCGTTTACCATTCTCGCCTTCCTTCGCCCATTCCGTGAACTTCGGAATAACGTCCATCGACAGCAACTGTACGATGATAGAAGAAGTGATGTATGGCATAATCCCGATCGCGAAGATCGAGAAGTGGAACAAGGCGCCACCCGAGAAGGTATTCAACAAGCCGAACAGGTCAGCCCCGTTATCGACTTGTTTGAATACGTCTGTGTTAATATTCGGAACCGGGATAAACGAACCGATTCGGTAAACAAGCAAGATGAAAAGCGTAAACAGGATCTTCTTGCGAAGGTCTTCCACTCTCCAAATGTTGGACACCGTCTTGAACATTAGATCACCTCGGTTTTACCGCCGGCAGCCTGGATTTTCTCTACCGCAGATTGAGAGAATTTGTTCGCTTTAACAGTCAGTTGAACTGTGATTTCGCCATTACCCAGGATCTTGATGCCGCTCTGTGGGTTTTTGACGATTCCTTTCTCCAGAAGTACTTCAGGAGTAACTTCTGTTCCTGCTGCAAAGCTGTTCAATTCTTCAATGTTAACAACCGCGAACTCCTTACGGAATGGGTTGTTGAAGCCGCGTTTCGGAAGACGACGGTACAATGGATTTTGACCGCCCTCAAAGCCAGGACGAACGCCACCGCCGGAGCGAGCGTTCTGACCTTTATGACCCCGAGCAGCCGTTTTGCCGTTACCGGAACCGATACCGCGACCGACGCGCTTGCGCTCTTTACGGGAACCTTCTGCAGGTTGGAGCTCATGCAATTTCATCGTTCGTAGCACCTCCTTAATTGGTTTGCCTTGACAAATGCTCGTATTGTTTAAACTTCTTCGACTTTGACCAGGTGGTTAACAGCGTTAACCATGCCACGAATCGCCGGAGTGTCGTTCAGGACAACAGATTGGTGAAGCTTGCGCAGACCAAACGATTGTACCGTAGCACGTTGCTTTTCGTTGCGACCGATCAGACTGCGAACAAGCGTAACTTGTAATTTCGCCATCTTGTTTTCCTCCTTAACCCAGAAGCTCTTGTACGGTTTTACCGCGAAGCTTCGCCACGTCCTCCGCACGTTTCAGGCGCGAAAGGCCTTCAATCGTTGCGTTAACCATGTTCATGGAGTTTGAGGAACCAAGCGATTTCGTCAGAATATCGCCAACGCCTGCCAGTTCGAGTACTGCACGAACTGGGCCGCCTGCGATAACACCGGTACCTTGGGAAGCAGGCTTAAGTAATACTTCGCCAGCACCGAAGTGACCGATTACTTGATGCGGGATCGTTGTTCCCACGAGAGGAACGTGAACCAGATTCTTCTTCGCGTCTTCAATGCCTTTGCGAATTGCATCTGGAACTTCGGCAGCTTTACCGATACCAGCGCCTACATAGCCTTTGCCGTCGCCGACAACAACCAGAGCGCTGAAGCTGAACCGACGTCCGCCTTTAACTACTTTGGATACACGGTTGATGTGAACAACCTTCTCTGTCAGTTCTAACGTATTCGGATCTACACGCAAGTCGTTTTACCTCCTTGTTAAAAATTTTGAATTAGAATTCGAGCCCTGCTTCGCGAGCTGCATCAGCCAGTGCTTGAATACGTCCGTGGTACAGGTAACCGCCGCGATCGAAAACGACTTCAGATACGCCTTTCGCTTTAGCGCGAGCTGCGATCAATTCGCCGACTTTCTTAGCCGCTTCAACGTTACCGCCGTTGCCAACCGATTCAGCCAGCTCTTTGTCCATCGTGGAAGCTGCTGCGATCGTTACGCCGTTAACATCGTCGATCAATTGCGCGTACATATGTTTGGAAGAACGGAATACCGACAGACGCGGACGTGCAATCGTACCGTTAATTTTCTTACGAACACGCAGGTGACGTTTCAAACGAGCTTTGTTTTTATCGCCCTTCGTAATCATTCGGAGTACACTCCTTTCCGTTTGCCTTATGAAGCTATCGGGATAAGCCGACTGTTAAGCGACTTATTTCTTCTTACCGACTTTACCCTCTTTACGGAGGATACGTTCGCCTTCGTACTTAATACCTTTACCTTTGTATGGCTCAGGTTCACGTACGGAACGAATTTTAGCTGCCGTTTCACCAACGAGCTCTTTATCGATGCCACGAACGATGATTTTCGTTTGCGATGGCAGTTCGAATTCAATGCCGTTGTCCGGAGCGATCTCAACCGGGTGGGAGTAACCTACGCTAAGAACGATTTTATCGCCGCTCTTGTTAGCACGGTAACCTACGCCGACGAGTTCAAGTGTTTTCGCGTAACCTTCTGTTACGCCGCTTACCATGTTGGAAATGACGCTGCGCGTCGTTCCGTGCAGGGAGCGGTGAAGTTTGTTGTCCGAAGGACGTTCAACCACGATCTCGTTCTCAGCAACATTGATCTTCATATCTTTGTGCAGATTACGGGAAAGTGTGCCCTTAGGACCTTTTACAGTAATGGCGCTGTCGTTCAGGCTGATGCTAACACCAGCTGGAACAGCGATTGGTTTGCGACCAATACGGGACATTTGTTACACCTCCAATCGTTGACGATTTATTACCACACGTAGCAGACGACTTCGCCGCCAGCTTTCGATTGACGAGCTTCTTTGTCGGTCATAATCCCTTTGGACGTGGAAATGATAGCAATTCCGAGACCGCCCAGTACGCGAGGGACTTCATTCGATTTCGTGTAAACACGAAGACCTGGTTTGCTAATGCGCTTCAGACCCGTGATTACGCGCTCGTTGTTCGCTCCGTATTTAAGGAAAACACGGATGATCCCTTGTTTGTTATCTTCGATATATTCTGCATCGCGGATGAAGCCCTCGCGTTTCAAAATCTCAGCGATTTGCTTCTTCACTTTCGAAGCAGGCATTTCCACGGTCTCGTGACGAACGACATTCGCGTTGCGGATGCGTGTCAGCATATCTGCGATCGGATCAGACATAACCATTTATGTGAACCTCCTTCCCGAACTAAGACTGATTACCAGCTTGCTTTTTTGACGCCAGGAATCTGGCCTTTATATGCTAACTCACGGAAACAAATCCGGCAAATTTTAAACTTTTGCAATACGGAATGCGGACGACCGCAGCGCTCGCAACGTGTGTACGCACGCACTTTGAACTTCGGAGTGCGCTGCTGCTTCACTTTCATCGAAGTTTTTGCCACTTGGTAAACACCTCCCGTGGATTACTTCGTGAACGGCATGCCCAGTTGGGTGAGCAGCTCACGAGATTCTTCGTCCGTTTTGGCCGTCGTTACAATGACGATGTCCATACCGCGAACTTTATCAACTTTATCGTACTCGATCTCTGGGAAGATCACTTGCTCTTTCAGGCCCAGTGTATAGTTACCGCGTCCGTCGAATGCTTTCGTCGAGACACCGCGGAAGTCACGTACACGTGGAAGCGTGATGTTGAACAGCTTGTCGAGGAAGTAGTACATGCGCTCGCCGCGCAGCGTTACTTTCGCACCGATTGGCATATTCTCACGAAGCTTGAAGCCTGCGATCGATTTCTTTGCACGCGTGATTACTGGTTTTTGACCAGCGATCAGTTGCAATTCAGCAACAGCAACGTCCAATACTTTGGAGTTTGCAGTAGCTTCACCAACACCCATGTTGATGACAACTTTCTCGATCTTAGGTACTTGCATTACAGTCGTATAGTTGAACTTCTGCATCAGAGCAGGTGTAATTTCGTTAAGGTAACGATCTTTCATTCTTGCTGCCATGATTCAATGGACCTCCTTTCCGTTCCGGATCAATTAGTCGATCACTTCGCCGGATCGTTTAGCAACCCGGACTTTTTTGCCGTTGTCGAGCACTTTGTAACCGATACGCGTTACTTTACCGCTTTTCGGATCAATGTGCATAACGTTCGATACGTGAATCGCAGCTTCTTGCTCGATGATGCCGCCTTGCGGATTCGCTTGGGACGGACGAGCGTGCTTCTTCACGATATTGACGCCTTCGACCAGTACGCGGTTCTCGCGAGGGAATGCTGCGATTACGCGACCTTTTTTGCCTTTGTCTTTACCGCTGATAACGATAACGTTATCGTCCTTTTTCACATGAAGCTTGTTGTTATGCGATTCAAGAACTTTTTTCAGCCGTGGCATGAGTACACCTCCTGCATGCTTGATCGATCATGCTTATATAGCACCGTGGCGCTGCGCGCCGAGCGGGCATTAGATAACTTCTGGTGCGAGCGAGACGATTTTCATGAAGTCTTTGTCGCGAAGTTCGCGAGCAACTGGTCCGAAGATACGTGTGCCGCGTGGGCTCTTATCTTCCTTCACGATTACCGCTGCGTTCTCGTCGAATGCGATGTACGAACCGTCTTTACGGCGAACCGAACGCTTCGTACGAACGATAACAGCTTTTACTACGTCGCCTTTTTTGACAACGCCGCCTGGTGTTGCTTGTTTGACGGAGCAGATGATCAAATCACCGATTGCGCCAACACGACGACCCGTGCCGCCAAGCACGCGAATGCACATCAGTTCTTTAGCGCCGGAGTTGTCTGCTACAGCCAAACGCGTAAATGGTTGAATCATTTGTACGTCCTCCTTTCGGAAAAATGCACTTTAATCCGAGTCCAGGTTCTTACAAGACAACTGCTTCTTCAACGATCTCTACGAGTCTGAAGCGTTTGTCTTTGGAAAGCGGACGAGTCTCCATGATTCTCACGACGTCGCCGATCTTAGCCTGGTTGTTCTCGTCGTGCGCTTTGAATTTTTTCGTGTATTTGATGCGTTTATGGTACAGATCGTGTTTTTTGTAAGTTTCTACAGCAACAACAATCGTTTTATCCATTTTGTCGCTTACCACTTTGCCGATTTGAACTTTGCGGGCATTGCGTTCGCTCATGTTCTTCCTCCTTCCTTAAGCCATTACTGACTTATCCACTGTGTGAATTATTAACTGCTGATTCCGAGTTCTCTTTCACGCAGGACGGTTTTGGCACGAGCTATTTCCTTCCGCACATCACGAATGCGAGTCGGATTGTCGAGTTGGCCCGTTGCCAGTTGGAAACGAAGGTTGAAAAGTTCTTCCTTGAAGCCTGCGACTTTTTGTTCAATCTCAGCAGAGGTTAGGTTGCGAAATTCACTAGCTTTCATTTGCTTCACCACCTACTTCTTCGCGTTTCACGAACTTCGTTTTAACAGGGAGTTTGTGGGCTGCGAGGCGCATAGCTTCACGTGCGATTTCCTCTGGAACGCCAGCAAGTTCAAACATGATCTTGCCTGGTTTTACAACCGCTACCCATTTCTCAACGTTACCTTTACCGCTACCCATCCGAACTTCAAGCGGCTTTTGCGTGATTGGCTTATGTGGGAAGATCTTGATCCACACTTTACCACCCCGTTTGATGTAACGAGTCATCGCAATACGCGCTGCTTCGATCTGGCGGTTCGTAATCCATGAAGGCTCAAGAGCTTGAAGGCCGTATTCGCCGAAAGCGACTTCCGTACCGCCTTTTGCTTTACCTCTCATGTTACCGCGTTGTTGTTTACGGTGTTTGACGCGTTTAGGTACCAACATGTTTAGTTGCCTCCTTCCTGAACAGCTTTCTTCTTAGCAGTTGGAAGGACTTCACCGCGATAGATCCACACTTTTACGCCGATACGGCCATAAGTAGTGTGTGCTTCAGCCGTGCCGTAGTCAATGTCTGCGCGCAGCGTATGAAGTGGAACTGTACCTTCGCTGTAACCTTCCGTACGTGCGATTTCAGCGCCGCCGAGGCGACCGCTTACCGACGTTTTGATACCTTTAGCGCCCGAACGCATTGTGCGTTGGATCGCTTGTTTCAGTGCGCGGCGGAACGAAGTCCGGCGCTCAAGCTGTTGAGCGATGCTTTCAGCTACCAGGATAGCGTCCAGATCAGCTTGCTTGATTTCAGTGATGTTAATATGCACTTTTTTGCCGTTCGTGATTTTCGCCAGTTGGTTGCGGAGGTTTTCAACTTCCGAACCACCTTTACCGATGACCATGCCTGGTTTCGCCGTATTGATCGTTACGTTGACGCGGTTAGCGGCACGCTCGATCTCGATGCGGGAAACGGCTGCGTCTTTCAGTTTGTTTTTCAGGAACTCACGAATTTTGACGTCTTCAATAAGAAGTGCGCCGAAATCTTTACCAGCAAACCATTTGGATTCCCAGTCGCGGATGATCCCGATACGAAGACCGACCGGATTTACCTTTTGACCCACACGTTTTCCCTCCTTATTTCTCGGATACGATCAAAGTGATATGGCTCGTACGTTTATTGATACGGCTTGCGCGGCCTTGTGCGCGCGGGCGGAACCGTTTCAACGTAGGACCTTGGTTCACATATACTTGCTCTACAACCAGCTTGTTAACGTCCAGCTGGAAGTTATGCTCCGCGTTAGCAATAGCGGAGTTCAGAAGCTTCTCCACGATTGGGGAAGCGGATCTTGGCGTGTGACGCAAAATCGCGATTGCCTCGCCTACCTTCTTGCCGCGGATCAAGTCAACGACCAGTTGGGCTTTACGAGGTGCAATACGAACGAAATTAGCTTGCGCTTTCGCTTGTGCCATGGATGGAACCTCCTCTCGTAACGTAGAGTCAAACCGTTAATTAACGGCGACCCGTTTTCTTATCATCGTCGCTATGGCCTTTGTACGTACGCGTCGGTGCGAATTCACCGAATTTGTGTCCGACCATATCCTCCGTGACATATACCGGTACATGCTTACGACCGTCATAAACAGCCAGCGTGTGACCAATGAATTGCGGGAAAATAGTCGAGCGACGGGACCACGTCTTAATCACGACTTTCTTGTTCGCTGCGTTAAGCTCTTCAACTTTCTTGAGCAGGTAGCCGTCAATAAACGGACCTTTCTTCAAACTGCGACCCATGGATGATCCTCCCTTCACTTAACGTGCGCGTGACGGTCACCCGTCACGCAGATTGTATCAAGCAACCATTACTTCGTACGACGACGAACAATGTATTGGCTCGATGCTTTTTTCTTTTTGCGGGTTTTGAAGCCCAGCGTCGGTTTGCCCCATGGGGACATTGGCGATTTGCGACCGATTGGAGCGCGACCTTCGCCACCACCGTGTGGGTGATCGTTCGGGTTCATGACTACGCCGCGAACTTCCGGACGCTTGCCGAGCCAACGGGAACGGCCTGCTTTACCGATTTTCACGAGCTCATGGTCTTCGTTACCTACGGAACCGATCGTAGCGCGGCATTTTTTGAGGATGCGACGCGTTTCGCCGGACGTCAGGCGGATAACCACGTAGTCTTCTTCCTTACCGAGCAGCTGTGCTTCCGTACCTGCTGCACGTACGAGTTGACCGCCTTTACCAGGCTTCATCTCGATGTTGTGGATAACTGTACCGACCGGAATGTTCTCAAGTGGCAATGCATTGCCGATCTTGATATCAGCTTCTGGACCGGACATAACTTGATCGCCAACTTTCAGACCTTTAGGAGCGATGATATAACGCTTCTCGCCGTCTGCATAGTTGATCAATGCAATGTTCGACGTACGGTTTGGATCGTACTCGATTGTCGCTACGCGACCAACGATTCCGTCCTTCGTACGTTTGAAGTCGATGATACGGTATTTTCGTTTGTGTCCGCCGCCGTGGTGACGAACCGTAATTTTACCTTGGTTGTTGCGGCCTGCTTTCTTCGAAAGTGGCGCGAGCAACGATTTCTCCGGTTGGCTTGCTGTGATCTCTTCGAAAGTCGAGACGGACATAGCGCGGCGAGCCGGGGATGTCGGTTTGTACTTCTTAACTGGCACTTGGTTTCCCTCCTATCTTCAAGTTATACGGACTCGAAGAACTCGAGTTCTTTGCTTTCGGCGCTCAGTTGAACGATCGCCTTTTTCCATTCGGACGTATATCCATTGTGACGGCCATAACGCTTCGGTTTAGCCGGTACGCGCATCGTATTCACGCTGTCGACTTTCACTTTAAAGATCGATTCGACTGCGCTTTTGATTTCCGTTTTGTTGGCACGGATGTCAACTTCGAAGACATAACGTTTGTTAGCCATGAAGTCACTGGTGCGTTCCGTAATAACCGGGCGCTTGATAATATCGCGTGGGTTCTTCATTACGCAAGCACCTCCTGAACTTTCTCTACGGCTTCTTTCGTGATGATCAATTGATCATACTGCAACACGTCAAGCACGTTAATGCCTTCAGCTGCAACAATCTTCACACCTGGGATGTTACGACCCGACAATGCAACATTGTCTTCATAGTTAGCCGTAACTACAAGTGCTTTGCGAGCCACCTTCAGGTTGTTCAGGATAGCCGCGAATTCTTTCGTTTTTGGTGCTGCCAGCGTCAGTTGATCAAGAACAACGATTTCGTTGCCGATCACTTTCGAAGACAGTGCCGATTTGATCGCCAGACGGCGAACTTTTCTTGGAAGCTTGAAGCTGTAGCTGCGTGGTGTCGGTCCGAATACCGTACCGCCGCCTACCCATTGTGGTGCACGAATCGAGCCTTGACGAGCACGACCTGTACCTTTTTGTTTCCAAGGTTTGCGGCCGCCGCCGCGAACTTCAGAACGTCCTTTAGTCTTATGCGTACCACGACGTTCTGCAGCTTGTTGCAACAGTACCGCGCTGTGCAATACGTGAGCGTTCGGTTGAATACCGAATACGCTATCCGCGAGTTCGACTTCGCCTACTTGCGAGCCGCTCACGTTGTAAAGAGCTACTTTAGGCATAGCTAGTTCCTCCTTTCTTTAGAAGCGATTATTTCTTCACCGTCAATTTGACTTTAACGAGTGCATTTTTAGGACCTGGAATCGAACCTTTAACCAAGATTACATTGCGCTCTGCATCCACGCGAATGACTTCGAGGTTTTGGATCGTGATCGTTTCCGAACCCATGTGACCTGGCAAGTGTTTGCCTTTAGGCACGCGGTTTGCTTGGATCGAGCCCATCGAACCTGGACCACGGTGGTAACGCGAACCGTGAGACATAGGACCTGTGCTTTGATTCCAACGCTTGATCGTACCTTGGAAGCCTTTACCCTTCGAAACGCCCGTTACGTCAACAAATTCGCCTGCCGTGAACAGGTCAGCCTTTACAACTTGGCCAACTTCATATTCGCCGAGGTTAATACCGCGAATTTCACGAATGTAGCGCTTAGGAGCCGTATTGGCTTTTTTCGCATGGCCGATTGCCGGCTTCGTTGCGTTCTTTTCTTTCTTATCCGAGAAACCAAGCTGCACAGCTTCGTAGCCGTCGTTTTCTTGGTCTTTCTTTTGCAGGACGACGTTCGGGCCAGCTTCGATTACCGTTACCGGGATTACGTTGCCTTCTGCCGTGAACACTTGCGTCATGCCGAGTTTTTTACCTAAGATACCCTTCATGTTGACACCTCTTTTCCTTTGCTACTCTATCGTTTGGTATTACAGTTTGATTTCGATATCTACACCGGATGGCAGGTCGAGTCGCATCAACGCATCAACCGTTTGCGGCGTTGGGTTTACAATGTCGATAAGGCGCTTGTGTGTGCGCATTTCGAATTGTTCCCGGGAATCCTTGTACTTGTGTACCGCGCGGAGAACGGTGATGATTTGCTTTTCCGTAGGAAGCGGAATCGGACCGGAAACACCTGCACCGGAACGTTTTGCTGTTTCCACGATTTTCTCAGCGGATTGGTCAAGAATTCTATGATCGTATGCTTTCAAGCGAATACGAATCTTTTGCTTTGCCATATAAGTCCCTCCTTCTATCGCCCAATTTTTTATCGGACATACTCCGTGAGAAAACCCGTCCACATGCCCCATGGCAAAGGGGCCGGGTGTGTCGGCAACCTCTCACATCATCGCAACGTCACAGACCAACATGAAATATTATAGCGAATTGGGCGGGCGATTGCAACAAGAAGTTATACATTTGCTCGTTTCCAATTCCTATTAGTTTTTCAATAGAAAGCCGGCATCGGATCGCTTGTACGATTCAATGCCGGCAATTTCACCAGTCGTTTGATTGCTAACCCAATACTACACGATCATCGGCAAGCTTGCGACCACTAATTTGTTCAAACTCTCCCAGTAATCGCTCAACAGTCAGTTCTTTCTTGCGCTGCGCATCAACATCGAGGATGATCCGGCCCTTGTCCATCATTATAAGACGATTACCCAACTTAATAGCCTGCTCCATATTATGCGTGACCATCAGAGTCGTGAGCGACATCTCACGTACTAACGTCTCTGTGAGCGAGGTGATTAGTTCAGCACGGGCTGGATCAAGCGCAGCCGTATGTTCGTCGAGCAATAGAATCTGCGGCTTCGTGAATGTCGACATGAGAAGGCTGAGCGCTTGACGCTCACCGCCGGACAATAAACCAACTTTCGCTTTAAAACGATTCTCCAGCCCAATACCGAGCTTTGCCAGCTGCTCCTTAAAGATCGCACGTCTAGCCTTCGTAACGCCAATCTGGAATCCGCGGCTTTGTCCACGTTTGAACGCCATCGCCATATTTTCCTCGATCGTCATGGTTGGCGCTGTACCTGCCATTGGATCCTGGAACACACGGCCGATCCAACGTGCACGGCGATGTTCAGGTTGTTGGGTTATGATACGCCCGTCAATGCTGACGTCTCCCGTATCCGGCTTCATAACGCCGGATATAATATTCATAAGCGTCGACTTTCCTGCACCGTTACTGCCGATGACAGTGACGAAGTCGCCTGGATTGAGTTTGAGGTTAATCCCGAGCAGCGCAATTTTCTCATCGACCGTACCAGGATTGAACAATTTGGACACTTTCGAAATCTCGATCATCGCGTTACCCCTCCTTGGTCATTCTACGCGTCGACACCGATGCTTCAGCTGCTTTCGCAAGAATCTGAGCCGAACGTCTGCGCGCGTTTGATTTTTCCTTCATATATTTACGTACGGAAGGGAACACAAGAGCGATAATAACAATGACTGCAGTGATGAGTTTCAGATCGGAAGCTTTGAGCCATTCAACACGCAGAGCTATTGCTACAATAATACGGTATACGATCGAACCGAGTACGACAGCCAGCGTAGCGCGGAAAATTGATTTTGCCCCGAAGATCGCCTCGCCGATAATAACCGACGCAAGACCAATAACGATCATACCGATACCCATCGATATGTCAGCGAAACCGCCTTGCTGCGCGACCATTGCACCAGACAAAGCAACAAGACCATTGGACAAGCTGATGCCTACAATCTTGGTATTATCGGTATTCGCGCCGAAGCTTCTAATCATACGTGCATTGTCTCCCGTTGCGCGAAGGCTTAGACCTTGATCCGTACGGAAGTACATATCGAGCAGCAGCTTGATCGCAATGACGATGATTGGCATAATAACGAGCACCGATACACCGGTAAAGATCGTTTCTTCACGGATAAGCGAGATGTTCGGTCTTCCCATGATTCGCAGGTTAATAGAATAGAGAGCGATCATCATCAGAATGCCGGAGAGCAGTCCGTTGATTTTACCTTTCGTATGCAAAATACCCGTCAGCGCACCAGCGGCAAGTCCTCCGCCAAAAGCAGCCAAAGTCGCAAGCCATGGCTCAGCACCATGCGAAATCATTACGGCAGCGATACCCGCGCCTGTTGTAAAACTGCCGTCGACCGTTAGGTCGGGAAAGTCTAGAATACGGAACGTAATATAGACGCCAAGCGCCATCAAAGCATAAAGAAGCCCCAACTCAATCGCGCCGTTAAACCAACTAGGCATTGTATTCCCTCCATTACAAATTAATAGCGGAGTGAACACGAACGATCGGTTCACTCCGCATAGCTTTCAATTACCACATAAGAATTTATTAGTTATTGATTCTAATGATAAAAACAAATTCTTATTGGCGATAAAACCCTCCTCTAAACGCGGTCGCTCATCTCCGAAAGACCTCGATAGAGGTTTTCTCACGATCTTCTAATTGAACTATTCAATGATATTGGTTGCAGCGTCTTTCACTTGCGCTTTCATTGCATCGGTAACCGTAATGCCTTGTGCTTCAGCAGCCTTCAGGTTCAGAATCAGGTCGAGCTTGTCCGGAACCGTGATTTTCAATTCGCCTGGTTTCTTGCCGTTCTTCAAGATATCAACAGCCATCTGGCCAACTTGGTAACCATGGTCATAGTATTTGAATCCAACTGTTGCGAACGAGCCGTTCTCAACCGTATCACGGTCACTCGAGAACAGTGGGATATGTTTGTCGTTGGCCGTTTGAACAATAGCATCAAAGCCGTTAACAACCATGTTGTCGAGCGTTACATAAAATGCATCTACACGACCAACAAGCGATTCCGCCGCCTGTTTAACTTCCGATGTATTCGTAACTGGTGCTTTGATCAGCTCGATGCCGTATTTGTCGAGTTCTTCTTTAGCTTTGTCAGCCATCACGACTGCGTTCGTCTCGCCTTCATTAATAATAAGGCCAAGCTTCTTCACGTTCGGGAAGTCCGTTGAAATGAATTTCATCAATTGTGCAATAGCTTCCGGGTTCGTATCCGAAGCACCAGAGACATTACCGCCTGGTTGATCCAGGTTCGTTACGATATCCGCGGCAATTGGATCTGTGACAGCAGCGAACAAAACTGGAACATTCGCTACTTGTTGAACGACTGCTTGTGCGGAAGGCGTTGCGATCGCAAGCACGAGATCGTTCTTATCGCTGGCAACTTTCTGTGCAATCGACAAGTTGTTCGTTTGATCGCCTTGCGCATTGTTGTAATCAATCTTCAGGTTCTCGCCTTCAACCAGACCGCCATCTTTCAAAGCGGCGATGAAGCCTTCGCGCGTTGCGTCAAGGGCTGGATGTTCAACAATTTGCGAAATCGCGATGTTGTATACCTTATCGCCGCTGGCTGCTGCATCTTTGCTGCCCTCATCATTCGATTTGGCTGTATTGCCGCATCCTGCGGATACAAGCAATGTTGCTGCTAAAACAAGTGAACCCCATACTTTCTTGCTGAACAAATGAACCCCTCCTGATGTACGTATGTTTTATCTAATATAACAAGTGAAATTCTTAATATTTATACTACTTTGCGCATGTTTACATCGTCAATGTAATTATTTTCAAAATTCTTATGTAATATTTTAACACTAATAATTCTTTCCATAAATGCAAAAAAAGAGCTGCCGTAAGTCAATTAAATGACTTACGGCAGCTCTCTAGATGCAATACGGCGTTACCGCCGTAATCGCATTATTTTTGGATCGTAGCTACTGCGCCAGCGCCTACCGTACGGCCGCCTTCGCGGATAGCGAAACGCGTACCTTCTTCGATAGCGATTGGAGCGATCAGCTCAACCGTAACCGTGATGTTATCGCCTGGCATTACCATCTCCGTACCTTCTGGCAGGTTGATGATGCCCGTAACGTCAGTTGTACGGAAGTAGAACTGTGGACGGTAGCCCGTGAAGAAAGGCTTGTGACGGCCACCCTCTTCTTTAGTCAGAACGTAGATTTGAGCCGTGAAGTTCGTGTGTGGTTTAACGGAACCTGGCTTAGCCAGTACTTGACCACGCTCGATGTCTTTACGGTCAACGCCACGAAGCAGTGCGCCGATGTTGTCGCCTGCTTGAGCGGAGTCAAGCAGTTTACGGAACATTTCAACGCCCGTACATACCGATTTGCGAGTTTCTTCTTGCAGACCGATGATTTCTACCTCGTCGGATACTTTGATTACACCGCGCTCTACGCGACCAGTTGCAACCGTACCACGGCCCGTGATCGTGAACACGTCCTCGACAGGCATAAGGAAAGGCTTGTCAGTGTCGCGCTCAGGCGTAGGGATGTACGTGTCAACGTGCTCGAACAGTTCAACGATTTTGTTAGCCCACTCGCCATCTGGGTTTTGCAGTGCTTCACGCGCTGCGCCACGAACGATTGGAGTGTCGTCGCCTGGGAATTCGTACTCGTTGAGGAGGTCACGAACTTCCATTTCTACGAGCTCGAGGAGCTCTTCGTCTTCAACCATGTCGCATTTGTTCAGGAATACGACGATGTAAGGAACGCCTACTTGGCGGGAGAGCAGGATGTGCTCGCGCGTTTGTGGCATTGGGCCGTCAGCTGCGGATACGACGAGGATAGCGCCGTCCATTTGTGCTGCACCCGTGATCATGTTTTTAACGTAGTCGGCGTGACCTGGGCAGTCAACGTGAGCGTAGTGACGGTTAGGCGTCTCATACTCAACGTGAGCTGTCGAGATCGTGATACCGCGCTCGCGCTCTTCTGGAGCTTTGTCGATTTGGTCGAATGCTACTGCAGCACCGCCGTATTTTTTGGACAGTACCGTCGTGATAGCTGCCGTCAGAGTCGTTTTACCGTGGTCGACGTGACCGATCGTACCGATGTTAACGTGCGGTTTATTACGTTCAAATTTAGCCTTAGCCATTGAACTTCTGCCTCCTTAAATAAATAATTATAGTTTTTGTTGTATGTGATGGTATCCGCGGCTTACGAATAGTCGCGCAAGCCGCAAAACCAAGTAAACCTTATGGTTTAGCTATTTAACACGAAAGCTTAGGCTTGAGCGCCTTTGTTCTTCGCGATGATAGCTTCGGAGATCGAACGCGGAACTTCTTCGTAGTGAGAAAGTTCCATCGAGAATACGCCGCGTCCTTGCGTACCCGAACGGAGAACCGTCGAGTAGCCGAACATTTCGGAAAGAGGTACCTTCGCACGAACGATCAGGGAGCCGTGTTTCGTGTCGGAACCTTCGATGCGGCCACGACGGGAGCTGAGCATACCCATTACGTCACCCATGTATTCTTCCGGAACACTAACTTCGACTTTCATGATTGGCTCAAGCAGTACTGGGGAACATTTGTCCTTAGCTGCTTTAAGCGCCATCGAACCAGCAATTTTGAACGCCATCTCCGAGGAGTCAACGTCATGGTACGAACCATCGACAACAGTTGCTTTGATGTCAACAAGCGGGAAGCCTGCGAGGACACCGTTCTTCATCGATTCTTCGATACCAGCTTGGATAGGGCCGATGAATTCACGTGGAATAGAGCCGCCAACGACTTTGTTTTCGAACGTGAAGCCTGCGCCAGCTTCTTGTGGTTCGAACTCAACCCAGCAATGACCAAATTGGCCACGGCCGCCGGATTGGCGAACGAACTTACCTTCAACTTTAGCAGCAGTTTTGAAAGTCTCACGGTAAGCTACCTGAGGTGCGCCTACGTTCGTTTCGACTTTGAATTCACGAAGCATACGGTCTACAAGGATCTCCAAGTGGAGCTCGCCCATACCCGCGATGATCGTTTGACCAGTTTCCTCGTCTGTGTGAGCGCGGAACGTCGGATCTTCTTCAGCGAGCTTCTGCAGAGCGATACCCATTTTATCTTGGTCAGCTTTAGTCTTAGGCTCAACCGCGAGTTGGATAACTGGTTCTGGGAAGTTCATCGACTCAAGAATTACCGGGTTCTTCTCGTCGCACAGCGTGTCGCCAGTCGTCGTGTCTTTCAGACCTACTGCAGCCGCGATATCACCGGAGTAAACTTCGCTGATTTCTTGACGGCTGTTAGCGTGCATCTGAAGGATACGACCTACCCGTTCACGTTTACCTTTCGTTGCATTCACAACATACGAACCGGAGCTCAATACACCGGAGTATACGCGGAAGAACGTAAGTTTACCGACATACGGGTCAGTCATGATTTTGAACGCCAGTGCCGAGAACGGTTGATCGTCAGCCGATTTGCGCGTCGTCTCCGTGCCATCTTCAAGGGTACCCTTGATGTCTGGAACGTCGATTGGAGCAGGCAGGTAGTCAACAACCGCGTCGAGCATAAGCTGAACGCCCTTGTTACGGTACGAGGAGCCGCACACAACTGGGAAGATTTTAACTTCGCAAACGCCTTTACGGAGCGTAGCTTTCAGTTCCGCGATTGTGATTTCTTCACCTTCGAGGTACTTCATCGTCAATTCTTCGTCAAGTTCTACGACTTTCTCTACCAGATCCGCGCGGAGCTCTTCGACTTTGTCTGCAAGCTCAGCTGGGATTTCGATGATCTCAGGATCTTTGCCGAGGTCATCTTTGTACTTATATGCTTTACGCTCAACGAGGTCAATCATGCCGAGGAAATCGTTCTCAGCGCCGATTGGCAGTTGAATCGCTACAGCATTCGCTTGCAGACGCTCACGCATGTCTTTAACGACATTCAGGAAGTCTGCACCGATGATGTCCATCTTGTTAACGTATGCGATACGCGGAACGCCGTAGCGGTCTGCTTGACGCCATACAGTTTCGGACTGAGGCTCAACGCCTTCTTTTGCACTGAATACACCTACAGCCCCGTCCAATACGCGCAGGGAACGTTCAACTTCTACCGTGAAGTCAACGTGCCCTGGGGTGTCGATAATATTGATGCGGTGTCCATTCCACTGAGCAGTCGTTGCAGCGGACGTGATTGTGATACCACGCTCCTGCTCTTGCTCCATCCAGTCCATCGTAGCTGCACCTTCGTGCACCTCGCCGATTTTGTGGGTACGGCCCGTGTAGAACAGGATCCGTTCAGTAGTTGTGGTTTTACCCGCATCAATATGCGCCATAATCCCGATGTTACGCGTATTTTTCAAGGAGAACTCTCTTGCCATGATTATGTCTCCTTCCGATTATACGAATGTGAATCCTACCAGCGGTAGTGAGCGAATGCTTTGTTCGCTTCCGCCATTTTGTGCGTGTCTTCGCGCTTCTTAACAGCTGCACCTGTGTTGTTCGATGCGTCAAGAATTTCAGCAGCCAGACGTTCTACCATCGTTTTCTCACCGCGGTTACGTGAGTAGTTCACGAGCCAACGGAGACCAAGCGACGTACGACGCTCCGGTTTCACTTCGATCGGTACTTGATAGTTGGAACCGCCTACGCGGCGAGCTTTAACTTCAAGGACAGGCATGATGTTCTTAATTGCTGCTTCAAAAACTTCCATTGGGTCTTTACCCGAACGTTCTTGAATGAGCTTGAATGCATCATACAGCAGTGTTTGTGCAACACCGCGTTTGCCGTCGATCATGATACGGTTGATCAGACGCGTTACCAATTTGCTATTGTACACCGGATCCGGCAGTACATCACGTTTAGTTACAGGACCTTTACGTGGCATGAGGATGTCCCCCTTTCTTGATTAATCACTTGTTGTAGCATTGTAATAAGCACGAATGCTTATTCTATTATTTCTTAACTTTCGCACGTTTCGTACCGTATTTCGAACGAGCTTGTTTACGGTTGTTAACGCCAGCCGTATCAAGTGCGCCACGAACGATGTGATAACGTACACCTGGAAGGTCTTTTACACGACCACCGCGGATCAGTACAACGCTGTGTTCTTGCAGGTTGTGACCGATACCTGGGATGTATGCCGTTACCTCGACTTTGTTCGTCAGACGTACGCGGGCATATTTCCGGAGTGCGGAGTTCGGTTTTTTAGGAGTCATCGTACCTACACGAGTGCAGACACCGCGCTTCTGAGGAGCGCTGATGTTAGTAGCCTCACGTTTCAGGGCGTTGAAACCTCTTTGCAGAGCCGGCGATTTCGATTTAACTACTTTCGCTTGACGGCCTTTGCGGACCAGTTGGTTAATAGTTGGCATGTTGCCACCCCCTTCCTCTATTCTCACTGCATCAGATCTTGCTCAAAAATTTAAGCCCACAGATCCAGGCGATTCATAAAGAAACAAATAAAAATTTCTGTCAGCATGTTCATCTTAAAATAAACTGCCAACAAAAATAACGATTCTCTATTCGTCTTCCGATGAATCCGGAATTACCGCAGCCATTGCGGCTCCAACGTCGATCTCGCAGGTTTCCCCAAGATCTCGCATCGTCGGCACCCATTGGACTTCGATTCCTGATTCAACGCACAACCGAACGATTCGGTCCGTCAACCGCGGATCTGCATCTTGCGCGACATAGACGAGTACAGCCTTGCGTAACTCGACCATCTTCGTCGTTTGCTTCGTGCCGATCTTGTACTGCATGCAATCACCACTCTTCATTCGACTAGATAATGATCACAGCCACAGGCACACTTCGATATATTAGCACCCAGTGCCCATACATGTCAAGGTAGTTCCAATGAATAAATCGATATAATCTATTTGAAAAAATAACCTCGACGCAGAGTTTCAAAGATGAGTTCAAAAGAAATGGAACCTGCTGGCGACAGTCGATCGATACGACTGTCGCCAACAGCTTCCGTTTACTTCATTGCTCAGTTATCCGTCATCAAAGATTAGGATTCAACCGCTACTGACTCTTGATCTGCCGAGCTGTCAGTCTCCAACACTTCATCCTCCAGCCCTGCGAAGCGGATGCTCCGGTAACGAGTCATACCCGTACCAGCTGGGATCAGTTTGCCGATGATGACATTTTCTTTCAGACCAAGCAATTGGTCGACCTTGCCTTTGATAGCTGCGTCTGTCAGGACGCGAGTCGTTTCTTGGAACGAAGCTGCGGACAAGAACGAATCCGTCTCGAGGGACGCCTTCGTAATACCGAGCAATACCGGTTTCGCAACAGCAGGCTCAAGGCCGGCCAGAATTGCAGTGCGGTTAGCTGCTTCGTATTCATGAATGTCGACGAACGAACCTGGCAGAAGCGGCGTATCCCCGTTATCAACGATACGGATTTTGCGAAGCATCTGCTTGATCATAACTTCAACGTGCTTATCGTTAATTTCTACGCCTTGGTTACGGTATACGCGTTGAACTTCCTGAAGGATGTAGTTCTGTACGCCCCGGATACCTTTGATGCGCAGCATTTCTTTAGGGTCGATCGAACCGTCCGTCAATTCGTCACCAGCATCAAGTTTCGCGCCTTCGCTTACGCGGAGACGGGAGCCGTAAGGTACAGAATATACCTTCGTCTCAGCTTCACCCTGGACTTCGATTTCACGGCGGTCTTTACCGTCACGAACCTCTTTGACGATACCGTCGATTTCGCTGATCGTCGCTTGACCTTTCGGATTACGCGCCTCGAAGAGCTCTTGGATACGCGGCAAACCTTGCGTAATATCGTCGCCGGCAACGCCGCCGGTGTGGAATGTACGCATTGTAAGCTGCGTGCCCGGCTCACCGATCGATTGCGCAGCGATAATGCCGACTGCTTCACCGATCTCAACGAATTTACCGGTCGCCAAGTTACGGCCGTAGCACATTTTGCAGACGCCATGACGAGCACGGCAGCTGAGTACTGTACGGATTTGGAGCTTCTTAACGCCTGCAGCGACGATTTGCTCCGCTTTGTTCGAGTCAATTAGCTCATTACGGCGAGCGATGATCTCTCTCGTCTCCGGATGGCGAACGGTCTCGAAGCAGTAACGGCCTTCAATACGGTCGTACAGATCCTCGATAACCTCTTTACCATCACGGATTTGACTAACGGTGAAGCCTTTATCCGTACCGCAGTCGTCTTCACGGACGATAACGTCCTGTGCAACGTCTACGAGACGACGAGTCAGGTAACCCGAGTCAGCTGTACGCAGTGCTGTATCGGCAAGACCTTTACGAGCACCGTGCGTCGAAATGAAGTACTCGAGGACAGTCAGACCGTCACGGAAGTTCGATTTGATCGGGATTTCAAAGATACGACCGGATGGCGTTGCCATCAGACCGCGCATACCGCCAAGCTGCGTAATCTGCGATTTGTTACCCCGTGCTTTGGAGTCGACCATGAGCATGATGGAATTGAAACGGTCCATCGATTTCATGAGCGCATCCGTTACTTGGTCTTTCGCTTTACCCCAAATCTCGATAACGCGATCATAACGTTCTTCGTCAGTGATCAGACCGCGACGATATTGATTCGTCACGAGTTTAACCTTCTCATCCGACTCCTTCATGATCTGTTGTCTTTCGGCTGGAACCGTAACGTCAGCCACGGCAACGGTAATACCAGCGCGTGTCGAGTACGTGAATCCAAGCTTCTTGATTTGGTCAAGGATGACCGACGTTCTTGTCGTCTCATAGATGCGGAAGCATTCTGCGATAATGTTACCGAGATACTCTTTGCCGACTGCTGGAGCAACCGGAAGCGTCTCGATAATTTCACGCAGGTCTGCGCCTTTCTCGTAGACGAAGTATTTCTCCGGCGTACCGTGCAGCAAGTTGGCTTTGGAAGCCTCGTTGATGTATGGGAACGTATCCGGGAAGATTTCGTTGAAAATGATTTTACCAACCGTCGTGCTCAGAAGCGCATCCTGCTGCTTCTCAGTGAACGAGGTTTTGCCAAGCACACGTGCAGGAATGAATACACGTGCATGCAGCGCTGCTGCACCGCGTTGGTATGCGGATACTGCTTCGTTAACCGAAGCGAATACAAGGCCGCTGCCCTTCGCGTCTTTGTTATCGAACGTCAGATAGTAGCTGCCGAGTACCATATCCTGGGACGGAGTAACAACAGGCTTACCATCTTTCGGGTTCAAGATGTTGCCCGAAGCCAGCATGAGCAAACGTGCTTCTGCTTGCGCTTCCGCAGACAACGGAACGTGAACAGCCATCTGGTCACCGTCGAAGTCGGCGTTGTATGCCGTACATACGAGTGGATGCAGACGAATTGCGCGTCCTTCAACCAGAATTGGTTCGAACGCTTGAATGCCGAGACGGTGAAGCGTCGGAGCACGGTTCAGGAGAACCGGATGTTCTTTGATTACTTCCTCAAGAACGTCCCACACTTCAGCGCTCACGCGTTCAACTTTGCGCTTCGCGCTCTTGATGTTGTGAGCGAGGCCTTTGTTCACAAGCTCTTTCATAACGAACGGCTTGAACAATTCAAGCGCCATCTCTTTCGGCAGACCGCATTGGTACATTTTCAAATATGGACCAACGACGATAACGGAACGACCAGAGTAGTCAACCCGTTTACCGAGCAAGTTCTGACGGAAACGTCCTTGTTTACCTTTCAGCATGTGGCTGAGCGATTTCAGAGGACGGTTGCCCGGACCTGTTACAGGACGGCCGCGGCGACCGTTGTCGATCAGCGCGTCAACGGCTTCCTGCAGCATCCGTTTCTCGTTCTGTACGATAATGTCAGGAGCACCCAGATCAAGCAGGCGCTTCAGACGGTTATTACGGTTAATAACACGACGATAAAGATCGTTCAAGTCGGACGTTGCGAAACGTCCACCATCGAGCTGGACCATCGGACGAAGCTCCGGCGGAATAACCGGAAGCACGTCGAGGATCATCCAGTCCGGGCGATTGCCGGAGCTGTTGAAAGCTTCGATTACTTCAAGACGCTTAATCGCACGGTTACGGCGTTGGCCTTGTGCAGTGCGCAGCTCTTCTTTCAGCGTGTCGAGTTCTTTCTCGAGGTCGATGTCTTGAAGCAGTTTCTTAACAGCTTCTGCACCCATGCCGGCTTGGAAACCATAGCCGTACTTCTCACGATAGCTGCGGTATTCCTTCTCGGAGAGCAATTGCTTCTTCTCGAGTGGCGTATCGCCTGGATCCGTAACAACATAGGATGCAAAGTAGATGATCTCTTCCAGCGAGCGTGGCGACATATCAAGCGCCAAGCCCATCCGGCTAGGGATCCCTTTGAAATACCAGATGTGCGATACCGGAGCGGCGAGCTCAATATGGCCCATCCGCTCACGGCGTACTTTGGAGCGCGTTACTTCAACGCCGCAGCGATCGCACACAACGCCTTTGTAACGTACCCGTTTATATTTACCGCAATGACATTCCCAGTCTTTCGTAGGTCCGAAAATCTTCTCGCAGAAGAGACCTTCTTTCTCCGGCTTCAACGTCCTATAGTTGATGGTTTCCGGCTTCTTCACTTCTCCGCGGGACCACGATCGAATTTTATCGGGAGATGCCAGCCCGATCTTCATGTACTCGAAGTTGTTCACGTCCAACAAGGAGCAACCCTCCTTCGTCAAGTATCGCTTATTCGACTCCTGCTTCCGAGCCTTCCAAGTTCAAATTGAGCTTGTCGCTCTGAGCGTCGTCTTCGTCGTCGATTTCCAGCATTTCGATTTCTTGCTCGTCCTCAGACAAAATCTTAACGTCCATACCAAGGCTTTGAAGTTCCTTAATCAATACTTTGAACGATTCTGGAACGCCAGGCTCTGGCACGTTCTCGCCCTTCACGATCGATTCGTACGTCTTCACGCGACCTACGACGTCATCGGACTTAACCGTCAAAATTTCTTGCAGCGTGTAAGCTGCGCCATAGGCTTCGAGCGCCCATACTTCCATCTCACCGAAACGTTGTCCGCCGAACTGCGCTTTACCACCGAGCGGCTGCTGCGTAACGAGCGAGTAAGGACCCGTCGAACGAGCATGGATTTTATCGTCAACCATGTGCGCCAGTTTGATCATGTACATGACGCCGACCGTTACTTCACGTTCGAACTCTTCGCCCGTGCGGCCATCGTACAATACCGTCTTACCATTGCGCTGCATGCCTGCTTCTTCCATTGCGTTGAATACGTCATTCTCGCGAGCACCGTCGAATACCGGCGTTGCTGCGTGAATACCGAGACGTTTGCATGCCATACCAAGGTGAACCTCGAGTACCTGACCGATGTTCATCCGCGATGGTACACCCAGCGGGTTCAGTACGACTTCAACAGGCGTACCGTCCGGCAGGAACGGCATGTCTTCTTCTGGCATGATACGCGCGATAACACCTTTGTTACCGTGACGTCCTGCCATCTTGTCGCCCTCGGAAATCTTACGTTTCTGAGCGATATATGCACGAACCAGCTGATTAACGCCCGGAGGCAGTTCATCGCCGTTCTCACGCGTAAATACTTTTACGTCTACGACGATACCGTCTGTACCATGCGGTACGCGAAGGCTTGTATCGCGAACTTCGCGAGCTTTCTCGCCGAAGATTGCATGCAAGAGACGTTCTTCTGCCGTCAGTTCCGTTACGCCTTTAGGCGTTACTTTACCAACCAGGATGTCTCCGGCACTGATCTCAGCACCGACACGGATGATACCGCGCTCGTCGAGGTTCTTGAGTGCTTCTTCGCCGACGTTCGGAATGTCGCGCGTAATTTCTTCCGGTCCAAGCTTCGTGTCACGCGCTTCGGATTCGTATTCCTCGATGTGAATGGACGTATAAACGTCTTCCTTCACAAGCTTCTCGCTAAGAAGAATAGCATCCTCGTAGTTGTAACCTTCCCATGTCATGAAGGCAACGACTACGTTGCGGCCAAGCGCCAATTCGCCTTGTTCAGTCGACGGACCGTCAGCGAGAATATCGCCTTTGCGGATAACGTCGCCTTTGTTAACGATTGGACGTTGGTTAATGCACGTACCTTGGTTGGAACGCATAAACTTGTGAAGCTTATGTTTAACGAGATCGCCCGTTACTTGCTTGCCGTCGAGCAGCTCGATACGGCGCAGCCAGATCTCATTAGCAGATACGCGTTCAATAACACCGTCGTGTTTGGAAACGATACATACGCCCGAGTCCTTCGCCGACTTGTGCTCCATACCCGTACCGACGAACGGCGCTTTCGGGATCAGAAGCGGTACTGCTTGACGCTGCATGTTGGAACCCATGAGCGCACGGTTGGAGTCATCGTTCTCGAGGAACGGAATGAGCGCCGTAGCGACAGATACAACCTGTTTTGGCGATACGTCCATGTAGTCAACACGTTCGCTTGCCATCGTCAGAATGTTATCATTACGCTGCTTGTTGTAACGAACGAGAACAGTGTCATCTGCGAATTTACCTTCTTCGGTCAGCTTTGCATTCGCCTGAGCGATGACATAGTTATCCTCTTCGTCCGCTGTCATGTAATCGATCTGTTCAGTAACGATGCCTGTCTTCGGATCGACCCAACGATAAGGCGCCTCAATGAAGCCATATTCGTTGATGCGAGCGAATGTCGACAGCGAGTTGATCAGACCGATGTTCGGACCCTCTGGCGTCTCGATCGGACACATACGACCGTAGTGGGACGGATGTACGTCACGCACTTCGAAGCCAGCGCGTTCACGCGTCAAACCGCCAGGTCCGAGTGCGGACAAACGGCGTTTGTGCGTAAGTTCTGCCAGCGGGTTCGTCTGGTCCATGAACTGCGAGAGCTGGGAGGAACCGAAGAATTCCTTAATCGATGCGATAACCGGGCGGATGTTAATCAGCGCCTGCGGCGTAATCGCGTTCGCATCCTGAATGGACATGCGCTCGCGAACGACGCGCTCCATACGAGAAAGACCGATACGGAATTGGTTTTGCAGCAATTCACCAACAGAACGGAGACGACGGTTACCGAGGTGGTCAATATCGTCCGTGCTGCCGATGCCATGCAGCAGGTTGATGAAGTAGTTGATCGACGAGATAATATCTGCCGGCGTAACATGCTTCACCGTTTTGTCGATAATACCATTGGAAACGACCTTCACGATCTTGCCATCTTCAACTGGCGAGAATACGTTGATCGTCTGCAGCGGGATATCATCTGCATTCAGTACACCGTTCGCAACGTGGTAAGTTTTGAAGCCGACATTGCTTTCGAGTCTCGGCAAAATCTCATCCAACAGTCGACGATCGATCAGTTGGCCAGCCTCAGCGATAATTTCCCCTGTAGCAGGGTCAACAAGCGTTTCGGCAAGACGTTGATTGAACAGACGGTTTTTGATGTGCAGCTTTTTATTTATTTTGTAACGACCTACATTAGCCAGATCGTAACGCTTCGGATCGAAGAAACGTGCTACAAGCAAGCTCTTCGCATTCTCCAGCGTTGGTGGTTCGCCTGGACGAAGACGCTCGTAAATCTCGATGAGCGCTTTCTCTGTCGAATCCGTGTTGTCTTTATCCAGCGTGTTGCGAATATATTCATCTTGTCCGAGCAGGTCCAAGATCTCAGCATCCGTGCCGAAGCCGAGCGCACGAAGCAGGACCGTCACCGGAATTTTACGAGTCCGATCGATCCGAACATAGATAATATCTTTCGCGTCCGTCTCTAGTTCCAGCCATGCGCCACGGTTCGGAATAACTGTCGCCGTGTAGGTACGTTTGCCATTCTTGTCGACCTTCGTACTGAAGTAAACGCTTGGGGAGCGGACCAACTGGCTGACGATTACACGTTCTGCACCGTTAATAATAAAGGTGCCTGTCTCCGTCATAAGCGGAAAATCGCCCATGAAAACTTCTTGTTCCTTCACTTCGCCCGTTTCCTTGTTAAGGAGACGCACTTTCACACGAAGCGGAGCCGCATACGTAACGTCGCGCTCTTTAGACTCATCGACTGAATATTTTGGTTCACCAAGACTATAGTCGATAAATTCGAGTGACAGATTGCCCGTAAAGTCCTGAATCGGCGAAATGTCCTGGAACAACTCGAGTAAATCAGCATCCAGAAACTTCTCGTACGACTTTTGTTGGATTTCAATCAGGTTCGGGACTTCGAGCACTTCGTTAATACGCGCATAGCTCCTCCGCGTACGTCGACCCAACTGAACAAGTTGTCCTGCCAACTTAACCTCACCCCTCATGTCTGCTTCACAGCTTACGTATCGAAAAACAACAAAAACTTCCAAGACGGATCGTGATTTCATCCTTGATCTCTGTCCAACAATGGAAGTTTTCAGCCCATCAAGCGAAGCTAGGTTTACGACTTGTGCAAACGCAGCTTCGCCTGATGGTATTGAATCTTTGTGAAAAACAACTCCTAAATGAACCATAGAACAGGTTCAGGCGGTGCTTTTCCTTGCGAGATAAGAATGCGGTCATCTCACATACGATCGCTTCCTTATCTCGTAAAGAAAAGGCCGATCTCGAAATTCATTTCGAAGAACGAGCAACCAACCGGAGCATGATGAATCGAAGCGCGCATAGTGGCTCATATAAAGTAATTTTGCCCAAAACGTAAACATTATACGTCATTTAACGATTTTCTATGCATGAAACGCCTCGAATTTTGTTCTTGACATTTTAGCTAACTAAAGAGAATTAGCCCAGTCTAATACTGACATTTTATAATACTATCACATTCGAGAAGTCAAGTCAACAAATAGTTGCACTTTTGCCTAACTTTCACGTACTGCTCTGAAAATTCGGTAACCCTTATCTTTCGTTACTTCGTCTACGTTACCGAACAGTTCCAGAAGCTTCGCTTCTGCCGACGGAGCACCTTGCTTCTTCTGAATGACAACCCACATAGAGCCGCCAGGTTGAAGCAGTTGATAACCCTCTTCGAAAATACGATGAACAACAGCCTTACCAGCACGAATCGGCGGATTTGTAACAATTGCGTCAAACCGTTGGTCGCGAACCGCCTCGTAGATGTCACTCTGCACAATCGTTACATTATGAATACCATTGAGCCTAGCATTCTCTCTCGCAAGTTCAACTGCCCGCTCATTGATATCTATCATCGTTACATGCCCTTGATCCGCTAACCGGGCTGCCGTTAAGCCAATCGGACCGTAGCCACAGCCAACATCCAGCACCTGATCCTGCTTGTTAAGCTCAAGCACTTCGATTAGTACACGGCTGCCATAATCAATCCCTGTCTTAGAGAATACGCCTGCATCCGTTACATACTGGAATCGAAATCCACGCAGCTCATCCTGATGCGTTCTGCGATTATGCTCTACGCCTGGCGTTCTCGAATAATAATGATCAGCCATAACTTCCTCCCTGATGGCGGCTTATGCGGTAAAATAGGAACGAACCCCTTGAAGCCCGGAAGCCTCAAGGGGTTCGCCCATCTCTTAAGCGAGATTATTTTACTTCTACGGAAGCGCCTGCTTCTTCGAGCTTAGCTTTGATAGCTTCAGCCTCTTCTTTGGAAACTTTTTCTTTCAGTGCTTTAGGAGCGTTATCTACTACTTCTTTAGCTTCTTTCAGGCCAAGACCTGTCAGCTCGCGAACAACTTTGATAACGTTGATTTTCGACGCGCCAGCGTTGTTGAGGATAACGTCGAATTCAGTTTGCTCAGCAGCTTCAGCAGCGCCGCCGCCAGCTACTACTGCAACTGGAGCTGCAGCCGTAACACCGAATTCTTCTTCAATTGCTTTTACCAGATCGTTCAGTTCGAGAACCGTCATAGCCTTGATGGCTTCCAAGATTTGCTCTTTAGACATGGTTAAACCTCCATAAAATTATATTATTTTTAGTTGTGTTGCTATGAAGCTGGCATTACCCAGCTAATTGGATTAAGCTTGTGCTTCTTGTTTCTCCGAAACGGCTTTGACTGCCAGCGCGAAGTTGCGAACTGGAGCTTGGAGCACGCTGAGGAGCATCGACAGCAAACCTTCGCGGGACGGAAGATCCGCCAGCGCTTTGATTTGATCAACGTCAACAACACGGCCTTCAACAACGCCACCTTTTACTTTCAGTGCGTCGTTCTTCTTAGCGAAAGTGCTAAGAATTTTCGCTGGAGCAACGATGTCGTCGCCGCCAAATGCGATAGCCGTAGGACCCGTCAGAACAGCGTCGAGTTCCGACAGTTCTGCAGAAGCCGTTGCGCGGCGAACGAGCGAGTTCTTCAGTACTTGGAACTCGATGCCTGCCTCACGCAGTTGCTTACGGAGTTCCGTAACTTGAGCAACGTTCAATCCACGGTAGTCAGCTACAACAGTGGAAGAGCTGTTGCGAAGTTTCGCTGCAATCTCTTCAACCGCCAGTTGTTTCTCCTGGATGATTTTTGCATTTGCCATTTTGTACACCTCCCGTAAATTATTGCACATTCCGTCACTTGCGTTTCCCCGCCCGTGATGCATGAGAAAGGCCTTCGCATAGACAATGCGAAGGCCATGATGGTCTGATTCGATCAACACTCGAAAAGTGCGAAAGTCAAACACTGTATCATAACACCTCGGTAGGAAATTAAGCCTCTGGGGCACCTACTGTCTACGGTATGCGTATTCGAAGATTAGTGCAGATCTCTTAGCGGTACGAAGCCACGTTAACGCGAGCGCCAGGGCCCATCGTCGAAGAGATTGCAATGTTTTTCAGGTACACGCCTTTAGCCGATGCTGGTTTAGCACGGTTGAGCGCATCGATCAACGTTTTGAGGTTCTCAGCGAGCTTCTCAGCGTCGAACGATACTTTGCCGATCGGTGCAAGGATTTGACCTGCACGATCAAGACGGTACTCGATTTTACCAGCCTTAATCTCAGCTACGGCTTTGGAAACGTCAAACGTTACCGTGCCGGCTTTCGGGTTAGGCATGAGGCCTTTACCGCCGAGAATACGACCGAGTTTACCGACTTCAGCCATCATGTCCGGCGTAGCTACGCAGACATCGAAGTCGAACCAACCTTGTTGGATTTTGTTGATCATGTCGGAATCACCAACATAATCTGCGCCGGCAGCTTCTGCTTCCTTCGCTTTTTCGCCTTTAGCGAATACCAGAACGCGCTTCGTTTTACCCGTACCGTTAGGCAGGACAACTACGCCACGAACTGCTTGGTCTTGTTTACGCGGGTCAACACCCAGACGTACCGCAACCTCAACCGTCTCGTCGAATTTCGCTGTAGCAGCTTTCTTCACGAGTTCGATTGCTTCAAGTGATTCATAAGTTGCTTCGCTGTCAATCAGCTTAGCAGCTTCAACGTATTTCTTACCGTGTTTAGCCATTGTGGTAACCTCCTTGTGTGGTAGTAGCGGAATATCCTCCTTGCGGATGATCCTCCCACTTTCACGCCGACAGCCTTTGCTGTCGTACGCCGTCATCCCCCGTTAAGGAACGACGCGAACTGCTGCATGCAACAGTCGGATTAGTCTTCGATCACAACACCCATGCTGCGTGCTGTACCTTCGACCATGCGCATTGCCGCTTCAACGGACGCTGCGTTAAGGTCTTGCATCTTTTGCTCAGCGATCTCACGCACTTTCGCACGTTTAACCGTTGCGACTTTCTTCTTGTTCGGTTCGCCGGATCCTTTAGGGATACCCGCAGCAACGCGAAGCAATACGGCAGCCGGCGGCGTCTTCGTTTCGAACGTGAACGAACGGTCTTCGAATACGCTGATAACGACTGGAATGATCAGGCCCGCTTGGTCAGCCGTACGAGCATTGAATTCTTTACAGAACGCCATGATGTTAACGCCTGCTTGACCGAGGGCTGGACCGATCGGCGGTGCCGGATTCGCTTTGCCTGCTGGTACTTGCAGTTTAACCATCTTGATGACTTTCTTTGCCATGCTAAAACACCTCCTTAAAAGCGTAATGCCCATTAACTCGGAGCTAAGCTCCGTCTCGCCGGAGGCGCCGACGAATCAAGAAACCAGATTATTATATCTTCTCCACTTGAGTAAAATCAAGCTCCAATGGGGTTTCTCTGCCAAACATGTTCACTCGAACCTTCACTTTGCTCTTATCGAGCAAGATCTCTTCGATCGTACCGACAAAGCCAGCAAAAGGTCCCACCTTGACATTAACAGTTTCCTTCAGCTCGAATTCGATCTTCGGCTTCGGCTCATCAATGCCCATGTGTTTCAGAATCTGATCCACTTCTTCAGGCAACAATGGAGTCGGTTTAGAGCCGGATCCCGTCGAACCTACAAAGCCCGTTACACCAGGTGTGTTGCGAACAACATACCAGGAATCATCCGTTTGAACCATCTCGACGAGGACGTAGCCGGGGTAAACTTTACGCATGACAGTCTTCTTCTTACCGTCTTTGTTCACCACTTCTTCTTCCATCGGCACGAGCACACGGAAGATTTTGTCCTCCATGCCCATCGATTCTACGCGGCGTTCCAGGTTAGCCTTCACCTTGTTCTCATACCCAGAGTAGGTATGGACCACATACCATCGTTTTTCCATAACCATCCACCTTCGACTTCTTAAACAATCAGTTCGATCAGTTCAGAGATCCCGATGTCAAGAACCCAAAAGTAGATCGTTACGAGCACGATCGTAACAAGAACGACAATCGTATAGCTTGTCAGTTCTTTACGGCTCGGCCATCTTACTTTCTTCAGTTCTGCCCAACTGTCTGCGAAGAAACTGAACGTCGTTCCGAAGCCTTGCTTCATCTTAGCCAAAAAAGCCACGTTCACACCTCCAATAGACTATCTCGTCTCGCGATGAGGAGTATGCTCGTTACAGAACTTGCAAAACTTCTTCATCTCGATGCGGTCGGGGTGGTTGCGCTTGTTTTTGTTGGTTGCATAGTTTCTTTGTTTGCAGTTCGTACAAGCCAACGTAATGATTACCCGCATTGAAGTACACCTCCTGCGACGTACTAAGTGATGCTCTAATATGTTGAATCATGATTGATTCCTGAGCCAATAGGTGAAAATTGCAGTTTTAGACCTACCCAAACAGATTATCATATCGCAATTTTCGTGTCAATGCCGATATATTCAACAATATATTTGGCTGTAAGAGCAGCAAACGCGCGTCAACGCTGGGTTTCTCACGGACGACAGGGCATCGGGTACCCTTCCGAGCATTATGGCCAATTTTCGGCAAAATAGACATACTAGTACATTTGAGGCACATCTATCTTGCGAACAACCCTAATCTCACAACTCATTTAAACACTACTATGCACGCAATCCCAATCAACTCTTCGCGAAATAAAAAAGACTCGCAATCGCGAGTCTTCGTTCAATAATCGATATAATAACTATCCGCCAATGTCCCGAACTTCCAAATAGCGTTCAAGCTTGCGCTTAACCCGCTGCAGCGCGTTGTCGATCGATTTCACATGCCGATCTAAGTCGACTGCGATCTCTTGATACGACCGGCCATCCAAGTAGAGCATGAGCACCTTGCGTTCAAGATCGCTCAATATCTCCGACATCTTATCTTCTAATCCTACGAACTCTTCCTGATTAATGATCAACTCTTCCGGATCAGATACGCGGGTACCGCATATAACGTCCAGCAAGGTTCGATCAGAATCTTCGTCGTATATCGGCTTATCCAGCGAGACGTACGAATTGAGCGGAATATGCTTCTGACGCGTTGCCGTCTTAATCGCAGTAATAATCTGCCGCGTGATGCACAGTTCGGCAAACGCTTTGAAAGACGACAGCTTGTCACCCTTAAAATCGCGAATCGACTTGTATAAGCCAATCATACCTTCTTGCACAATGTCTTCTCGGTCAGCGCCGATTAAAAAGTAGGATCTAGCTTTCGCGCGAACGAAATTGCGGTACTTGTTAATCAAATACTCCAACGCTTCGCTATCGCCGTCGCGGACCGCCTCTACGATATCTTCGTCCGTTCTGCAGTCATATCCGTCCGTACTCGTTTCTTTGAGGTCGATGCTCACGAACTATCCCTCCGGCCTGCAAGGCGTGCACTGCTCGACTCGCACTCTATCAAGCATAGCAACAGTATACATTATGTAACTTCTAACCGTCAACCAATCCGAGCGAGGATCGACGCTTACAATCTAGTAGATTTGTAAGTTTTTGGCCAATTATTGTTAGATCCATGTTACCTTCATGTAACAACACATTACACACATCTCACATTTTACCTCGACGCCATTGCTCGAGCTGTGCCCGTACATCCAGCGGAAGTGTTCCATCCACCGTATTGCGTTTGCGAGGACGTTCATCAGTCTCCCGAATAGTCGCTCGAATGAGCTTTCTCTTTTGTTCAACATCAACCAGCAGCTCTCTCGCCGAAACCCTTAAAGCTCCTTTGCCAAATGCAACGTGCTGCTCGGTCAGGTCAGAGGTAGCAACGTAGATGTCTCGCCCGCGCATAGTCAACTCTGCAACGAGCCGTTCGATGCACTCATCTGCCGTTTCCTTCTCTTTGGTATAGACGACCTGGAGGCTGTGCTGCTTAAACTTGGCACCATGACCCGGTACCTGATGCGCATCGAAAATGACGTAGACCAGCATTCCCGTGAACCCTTGGTAATCAGCCAGCATATCCAATAACGCATCCCGAGCATCCTCCAGCTCCTCGTCGCGCAGCCGCTGCAGTGACGGCCATGCGCCGATGACGTTATAGCCGTCGACCAAAAGCACATCCTTGCGGTTCATTGCTAGCTGCCTCTGCGCTGGCGAAGCACTTCATACATCAATACCCCTGCAGCTACCGATGCATTAAGCGAGTTCAGCTTGCCGGCCATCGGCAGCTTAACGAGAAAATCGCATTTCTCGCGGATCAGGCGTCCCATTCCTTTGCCTTCATTACCTATGACGATGGCGATTGGCATATCGAACTTCGTACGGTATACATCCTGTTCAGCCGACAGATCCGTTCCCGCTACCCATACGCCTTGTTCTTTGAGTAACTCGATCGTTTGCGCCAGATTCGTCACCCGTGCTACTTTCACATATTCCGCAGCACCCGCTGACGTCTTGGATACGGTTGCCGTCAAGCTTGCGGAACGGCGCTTCGGAATGATGACGCCGTGAACTCCCGTACACTCCGCTGTCCGCAGAATGGAGCCGAGGTTGTGTGGATCTTCGATTTCATCCAACACGAGCAGGAATGGCGTCTCGCCCTTCTCCTTCGCCGCTTCCAACAGCTCGTCCACTTCGTAGTAGCGGTATGGCGCAACCTGTGCAATGACGCCTTGGTGCGCCACTTCGCCCGCCAATGTGTCCAGCTTGCGTTTATCTGCGAATTGCACGATAACGCCTTGCTGCTTCGCCTCTGCGATAATCGGTGCCGTCAGATGCTTCTGCGCACCTTCAGCTACCCATATTTTATTGATTTCCCGGCCAGAGCGCAGCGCTTCGAGCACGGGGTGCTTGCCCGCTACAATCTCTTCACTGCCTGCCTGTTCTTGATCTTCAACCCGCTCCGCTACTCGCACTTGGTCATTCGAACGTTCGCGCCGGCGATCTGGTTTATGTGGATACCGCTGTTTCATACTTCTTCTCTCCTGACATCAGGATCTTTGAACGTGACATCAGGAACTTTGAATGGCGTTCAAAGTCACACTGCATATTCAAAGTCGCTCTGCTTAGTAATTTGCTGCACACGCTTATTGCTTCGTTGCTCCATCATCCAGGGCGACGGCCAGCAGCTCTCTAATACGATCGCTGCGGCGCTCGTAGAACAAGTAGCCGAACAGCGTTTCCAATGCCGTCGCATGCCGGTAGTCAGCAGGGTCCGCATTCTTCGGCGGTTTGCCTGACTTGGCATTGCGTCCTCTCCGTACGACGTCCGCCTCTTCCTCAGTCAGCATCGGCGCCAGCTTCTCCAGCGTCACGCGCTGCGCCTTGGCAGAAACCCGCTTCGTTGCTTCGCGATGCAAATCATGCGACTGATGGTTCGGCTTCGAAATTAAGTATTGGCGGATGAGCAATTCATAAACAGCATCTCCCGCATAGGCCAGCACGACCGGATTCATGAGCCTTGCCGACTTCGCAGGCTCATGAACGAGCAGATCGAGCGCTTCATTCATTACATGGTTGTCATTATCGATCATTTGCGCCGCCACTTAATGCCCTGAGGCGTATCTTCCAACACGATGTTCTCTGCCGCGAGTATGTCACGAATCTCGTCGGCACGCGCCCAGTTCTTGGCCTTGCGCGCTTCAGTCCGTTCTACAATAAGCTTCTCAATCTGCTCATCGAGCAGTTCATCCGCTGCATTTGCGTCAGGCAGCAAACCTAGCGTCTTATCGAATTGCTCCATGAGCGCAAGCAGTGAGCCAAGCTCTCCAGCCGTTGCATCCTGGCGCTGCATCGTGCTGTTCGCTTCCGATACGAGTTCGAACCATGCTGTAATCGCATCCGGCGTATTGAAATCGTCGTTCATCTTCGCTTCGAATTGTGCTTGAATTGCTGCAAGACGAGCATCGAGCTCCGCATTGCCCGAGGAGACGCCTGCTTCGAATACGTCCGTCGCTGCAAGCGAAGACAGGCGGTGACGCAGGTTGCCTGCACTGTTCGCAATCCGTTCAATGCTGTTCTCAGCCTGCAGTATCGTATCGTCGCTGAAGTTCAGCGGGCTGCGATAATGCGTTGCTAGCATGAAATAACGAATGGCGGTTGCTTTGGTCCGTTTAAGCAGTTCACGAACCGTTATGCCGTTGCCGAGCGACTTGGACATTTTCTCATTATTAATATGAATATATCCGTTATGCATCCAGTAGCGTGCAAGCGGCTTGCCCGTCAGCGACTCCGATTGCGCCACTTCGCATTCATGATGCGGGAATTGAAGGTCATGACCGCCGCCGTGAATATCGAGCGTATCGCCAAGATACTCGCGCGCCATTGCGGAGCATTCGATATGCCAGCCTGGACGTCCGTCGCCCCAAGGGCTCGACCAATAGATCTCGCCTGGCTTCGCCGCCTTCCATAACACGAAGTCCTGGGCATTCTCTTTGCGCTCATCCACTTCAATGCGGATACCGTGCTGCAGCTCATCCGTGTTCTGATGCGACAGCTTGCCGTATTCTTCGAATTTGTTCGTACGGAAATACACATCGCCGCCGCTTTCATAGGCATAGCCCTTATCGACCAAGCCAGCGATAAAATCAATGATCAGCGGAATATGGTCCGTTACGCGCGGGTTGCGCGTCGCCTTATGAACACCAAGCGCTTCAATATCTTCATTAAAAGCTGCAACAAACGTGTCCGCCACTTCCGGAACCGTCGTGCCCAGCTGCTCCGCTTTGCGAATGAGTTTGTCGTCCACGTCTGTGAAATTGACAATGTAAGAGACATCGTGACCTGCGCTCTCTAGATAGCGTCTCACAACGTCAAAGAAGATAACCGGACGCGCATTGCCAATATGAATGTAGTCGTATACGGTCGGCCCGCATACATACATTTTGACCTTGCCTTGCTCCTGCGGCACGAACTGTTCTTGCGTGCGCGTCAGCGTATTGTATATTGAAACTGTCATTTTACGGATTCTCCTTCGAGTACGGGCTCCTTCTCCTGCAGCTTTCCCGCTTGAGCCCTCAGATCTTGTACTTCATGCTTCAAATCGTGGATTTCCTTCTGCATCTTACGCAGCATCTCGACAACCGGGTCCGGAAGCTTCGTATGATCAAGCCGATCGCCTACCCGCTCGCCGTTGCGCTTCACGATACGGCCTGGAATGCCTACAACGGTGCTGTTCTCCGGTACTGGGCTCAATACGACCGAGTTGGCTCCGATATTCGAATTATCGCCAACAGAGAATGATCCAAGCACTTTCGCACCCGAAGCAATGACAACATTGTTGCCGATCGTCGGATGGCGTTTGCCTTTCTCCTTACCGGTACCGCCGAGCGTAACCCCTTGATAAATGACGACGTCATCACCAATCTCGCACGTCTCGCCTATCACAACGCCCATGCCATGGTCGATAAAGAGCCGATTGCCGATCCTTGCACCTGGATGAATCTCGATTCCGGTCATAAAACGGCTGAACTGCGATATTCCCCGAGCGATCGCGAACCAGCCTCTTGTATAAAATCCATGCGCAATCCGATGTGCCCATATGGCGTGCAAGCCGGAATAGGTCAGCACAACCTCCATTCGGCTTCTCGCCGCCGGATCGTTATCGAACACCGCCTGTATATCCGATCGTATATGTCTAAGCATCTCGACTCCCCCTCTCCCATTCCCCGCCTATCAACTACTAGATAAGGTGCATCTATGCAAAAAGTTCAATCCGCATTCGCCGCAATGGTTCGTCATCCATTCTAGCCCTGCGATTGCCCTTCTTAAACCCTAACTCACATCTAAGGAGTGTAATCATGCAAAAAAGCCTCTGCAGTCCATAAGGACTACAGAGGCGTATTTGATCGCGGTTCCACTCTGCCTGAACAGTTGCCTTGCCCGTAAGGGCTGCGGCATCATACATACCGTTCTTCTCAGCTGCCCGCTAACGGGGGCGCTCCCGTTGCCGCCTACCCCGTCAGCTTACATCTGTGCAGACGGATCGGAGCAAGGCTCCCAGGTGCAACAGCATCGCTGCGGGAATAGACAACTTACAGCCCACATGCCAAACGAATTCCGCGGGTGAGGCGGATTCGGCATGACGGTTGTCCTCTCTGCGAATCCCGTATTAGCGTACTTCTCCTGTTCAAAGCCTGTAAATATGCAATTGTTCTCGTTACGTTCAGTATAACGAATCGTTACCGAAGTGACAAGGGAAGTCGTAAAAGGAACGACGCCCATTCAACCTCCGCTTGTCCTCTATAGGCTAGCGATTGAGGCGAAGCTTCAGTCGGTCTACTACTTTCTGTTTGCCCAGCAGCGCAATCGTTTGGTTCAAGTCCGGACCATGCGTCTGACCCGTAAGCGCGGCGCGAATCGGCATGAAGAGCGCCTTGCCTTTGCAGCCTGTCTCCTGCTGTACGGATTTGATCAGACCTTTCTGATCATCTGCAGTGAACGATTCAGCCGCTTCAACTTGTGCAAGGTAAGCGCTCAGCACTGCCGGCACAGTCTCTTCGGCCAGCACTTCAACTGCTTCGCTCTCATCCTCCACGCTGTCGCGGAAGAACAGCTCCGTCAGCGGCACGATTTCGGAAGCGGAACGCAGTTTATCCTGATACAGCTTCACAAGATCCGTGACCCAAGCATACGATTCAGCCGTCGTTGGATCTGCGACACGACCTGCTGCTTGGAGATGCGGCAGACACATTGCGACGATACGCTCTGGATCGGCTTTCTTAATATATTCATTGTTCATCCAAGCGAGCTTGTTCGTGTCGAACACCGCCGGGCTCTTGCTTAGACGCGAAGCGTTGAATACGTTGACCAGCTCTTCGCGGGAGTAGATCTCTTGCTCGCCTTCTGGCGACCAACCGAGCAGCGCAATGAAGTTGAACATCGCTTCCGGCAAATAACCGAGCGAATCGTATTGTTCAATGAACTGAATGATCGACTCATCGCGTTTGCTGAGCTTCTTGCGCGTTTCGTTCACGATCAGCGTCATATGGCCGAACTGCGGCGGCGTCCAGCCGAACGCTTCATAGATCATCAGCTGGCGAGGCGTATTGGAGATATGATCTTCGCCACGCAGAACGTGCGAGATGCGCATCAGATAATCATCGAGCACAACAGCAAAGTTGTACGTCGGAATGCCGTCCTTCTTCACGATGACGAAGTCGCCCATTCCTTCGCTGTCGAAGCTGATTTCGCCTTTGACCATGTCGTTGAACGTATACGTCTTGCCTTCCGTCACACGGAACCGAATGCTTGGCACGCGGCCCTCTGCTTCGAACGCTTGGCGCTGCTCATCCGTCAGATCGCGGTGACGACCGGAGTAACGCGGCGTCTCGCCGCGAGCGATTTGCTCTTCGCGCTCTGCTTCGAGCTCTTCTTCCGTGCAATAGCAGCGGTAAGCAAGTCCGCGGTTCAGCAGATCCTGCCAATACTCTTCATAGATTGCCAGACGTTCCGTCTGACGGTAAGGGCCATAGCCGCCCCCGATATCGACGCTCTCATCCCAATCCATGCCGAGCCAGCGCAAGTACTTCAGCTGACTTTCCTCGCCGCCCGCCACATTGCGCTTCACGTCTGTATCTTCGATCCGAATGATGAATTGTCCACCTAGACTGCGTGCGTACAAATAATTGAACAAGGCCGTTCTTGCATTGCCGATATGTAGATGTCCGGTAGGCGATGGCGCGTACCGAACGCGAATTGGCTGCTGTGACATACCTGTTATCCTCCTGACATATAGAACTTTGAGCCCGGCAAAGGGAACTTCGCGCTTACGTAAAGTCTCTCCGCTCTCAAAGTCACCTGCTTATAATTGTGCGATAGCCTCACACTTACGAATACTTATAATGCCTAAGATGATAGCACATCCTTCACGAGGCAAACAACCGTCTGCGCCGCGATTCCTTCTCCTCTGCCTGGGAAACCAAGCTTCTCCGTCGTCGTCGCTTTCACGTTAACTTGCGACAGATCGTCTGCTTCAAGCACGCGGGCGATTACTTCTACCATCTGTGGAATATATGGCAGCATCTTCGGACGCTGAGCGATGATCGTATTATCAATGTTACCGAGCTTATAGCCCCGCTCCTTCGCCAGCTTCCATACATGCTCCAGCAGCTTTACGCTGTCTGCCCCTTCATAAGCTGGATCGGTGTCTGGAAAATGCTTGCCGATATCGCCCAATCCGAGCGCGCCGAGCACTGCATCCGCTACCGAGTGAAGCAGTACGTCTGCATCCGAATGACCAAGAAGGCCTTTCTCATATGGAATCGTTACGCCGCCGATAATGCATGGACGACCTTCCACGAGTTGATGTACATCAAAACCTTGTCCTACTCGAATCATTGCGAAACTTCCCCCTTGAGTTCTATCCTTATTTTATTACTGACCTGTACACTCTCCCGCATCGCCAACAAAAATTCCGCATATGGCAAATCGTCCGGCGTCGTAATCTTGATGTTCGTATATTCGCCTTCTGCTACGACAACCGGAACGTTCAGCCGCTCGACGACCATCGCGTCGTCCGTACCGAGGAACTCATCCGCTTCCGCCGTCTCATGGGCTCTAGTGAGCAATTCACGACGAAAAGCTTGCGGCGTTTGAATCGCCCACAAGCTTCGGCGGTCAGGCGTCGCTGTGATGACGCCTGAATCGTTCACCTGTTTGATCGTATCTTTCACAGGCACAGCGATAACCGCTGCCCCCTGGTCTTCACCTTTCATCGCTGCTGTGCAGCAAGCTCGTACCGCGTCTTGAGTAACAAGCGGCCGAACGCCGTCATGTACCATGACCCATTGCAGATGCGAAGGCAGTGACTTAAGACCAAGATGCACCGAATGCTGACGTTCGGAACCACCTTGCACAATCGCAGTCACCTTAGTGAGCCCGTATTGAGCCACCCAATCTTCACAACGTCCGATATCGGCTTGTCCGACAACCAGCGCAATTGCAGCTGTCTCATCCATGGATTGGAACAGCTCCAGCGTATGGACGAGAATCGGCTTGTCTCGCAACGTTAGATACTGTTTGCTCTCCGCCGTTCCCATCCGCGTGCCTTTGCCCGCCGCCACGATGACGACGCCCCATTGTGCGTTCATGTATTCGATACCCGCCTCGCCGTATAATCCATAAAGTTTAACCTATTTAAAAGTTAAACCTCTATAGTATCATCATACCGCGTTATTGCGCTTTTTCCAACAGCTTCGGCTTCGCGAATATCATTCTGCCCGCTGACGTCTGCAGAACGCTCGTCACGAGCACCTCCATCGTCGTACCGATATAGTCGCGCCCGCCTTCAACGACAATCATCGTGCCGTCATCCAGATATGCGACGCCTTGCCCGTGCTCCTTGCCATCCTTAATGACTTGAACGACGATTTCTTCTCCAGGCAGCACAACCGGCTTCACGGCGTTCGCAAGGTCATTAATATTGAGGACAGACACTCCTTGAAGCTCGCATACCTTATTCAAGTTGAAGTCATTCGTAACCACTTTGCCGCCCAGCGCCTTCGCTAGTTTCACGAGTTTGCTGTCTACCTCGCCGATTTCTTCGAAATCACCCTCGTAGATCAACACCCGGACATCGAGTTCCTTCTGAATTTTGTTCAAAATATCCAGCCCCCGGCGTCCGCGATTACGCTTGAGCAAATCCGATGAATCCGCGATATGCTGCAGTTCTTCCAGCACAAATTCCGGAATGACGAGCGTCCCCTCGATAAATCCGGTTTTGCAAATATCAGCGATACGGCCGTCGATAATGACGCTCGTATCTAATATTTTGTGCTCCTCATACTTGCTCTTGCCGTCATCCTCCGGCTGTGCAGCACGACGCTGAAGCAATGCGGTCAGCCCTGCGGACAACTCTTCCTTCTTACCCAAACCTAACTGCAGCCCCATATAACCAAGCAGCAACGTCAGTATAACGGGAACAAGAAGACCGATACCATTAATCTTTGCAACTGCGGGATACAGAAGCGCTGCGAACACTAACCCTGCGAACATACCAACAGCGCCTGCCATCAGGTCAGGTGCAGGAAGGCTAGCGAGACGCTCAGAGCCCTGTTTTACCCTCTTCATAATTGGTGCTGCAAATGTCGTAGCCGCTGCGAAACCACAGAATGCGCCTAATGCAATATACAAGTAATTCATACTAGACCCGCCGCTTTGCGGCATAGTCCCCAGCATGGACAAGGAAAGATCGCCGCCCATCCAAGCGTGCCACTGACTTCCGATCAATCCGCCAAGCCAAATGCCAATGATTTGAATAATTCGTTTCATGGCTTTTTCCACCTCCATTATTCATTATGGTCAGCGCATTCGCCCATTAATCGCCGACTCATCCAATTTCTTTTGAAATGCCAATGTCAGAAGATTATAATAGAGCTATGTAAAGCCGAATCCGAGAGAGGTGGATGCAAGTGACATTGGATCAATTCCAGCAACAGGTTTCTGAACTGCTTCTGCGACATCGCAGTCTGCTCGACGTCCTGTCCAAGTATGGCCAAACCGGTTCTGCCGTAAATCGTGCCGTCGCAAAGGCTGTTACGGAATGCGGCTGCATTGAATTAAATGCGAAGAAACAGGCGTATAACGACGATACCGATCTGACAGCCGCGCAATCGGTGCTGGAGAATCACATGAACGGCCAGCTCTGCGAACAATGCAGCGATGTGCTGCGCGCTGAGCTTGGACGCAATCTGTTCTACATGTCCGCTCTTTGCAATCTGCTCGATATTAATCTGGAAGACGTCGTCGCTCGCGAGTCTGACAAATGCTCGACACTCGGTCTGTTTAACATGAGATAACGATCATCATACCCTTTTCGCTTATGCGAATAAGCCCGAAGCATATGAGCTTCGGGCTTTTTTATCACATAACAATTTATAAGTTCGAAAGGCCCCGATAGAGGTTTTCTCAACGCGGATCTAGTCCGAAACCTTTCTTATGAAAACTTGTCACGACGTTTAGCGGCCTGATCTATCGGTCATACTCTATCCTGCAATGCACCAACCCAATAACCAATAGGAGCTGCTACATATGAAAATAACGTTTCTCGGCCATTCTTGTTTCCTCGTAGAATCGGAATCTGCCCGCATTCTGATCGATCCATTCCTGTCCGGCAATCCCGGCGCATCGACCAAGCCGGATCAACTTAGCGATTTGACCGCAGTGCTCGTCACACACGGTCATGCCGATCATACAGGAGATGCTGCACAGATCGCCAAAGCGAATAGTTGTCCCATCGTTGCCCCATTCGAGCTGGCCATGTACTTCGCTAAACAAGGGGCTTCTGTTCATCCGATGGGAATCGGCGGCGCATATAATTTCGAATGGGGCCGCGTGAAGGTAACACCCGCTTGGCATTCCGGCGGCATCGAATTCAGCGATAATGAATTCGAGTTTGGCGGCACACCGGCCGGCTTCCTCATTACGATCGACGGCACTACGCTCTACCATTCAGGGGATACGGCGTTATTCTCAGATATGAAACTGATTGCGGAGTGGGCGTCTATTGATGTAGCCTGCCTGCCAATCGGAGATAACTTTACGATGGGAATCGAGGATGCGGTCAAAGCGGCAACGTGGCTGCAGCCACAGCTAACCATTCCGATGCACTACAACACATTCTCGCTAATTGCACAGGATCCTAACGAATGGGCTCGTCGTATGGATGAGGCCGGGTTGAATGGTCATGTGCTGGCGGACGGCGAATCTGTGGAGGTGTAAGGGGCGATGCCCCTTGCATGAGCCTCTAATTAAACCTATATAAACCAATCTAAATCAGAGGCTCTACCCACCTAAATCCTCCCTGCTAGGGAGGCCCCCCGGGGTTGGAGAGCCCCGGGACCCCGGAACGGGAATAATCGCAGAATAGAGATGCCTCTACGGTACGGCGAGCTTCGAGTCGTGTGTCCGTTGGACACAACTTCTGTTCTTGCGTAGACAAGTGTGTTGAAATTAACAACGTTAAACACTGTTTAAACAAAGAAAAAGGCTTGGCGAATTCGCCAAACCTTCTTTATTGTCGTTAATCGTTAACGTGATTATCGTTTATGCGCTGTGTTCCGACTTCGCTGCCTCTTCTGCGGCGCGACGTCTGCGGTTTTTGCGGGAAGTCAAACGCATAACGGCACTAACGTTTTTTTTTAAGCCATATAAAGCATACAGCAGCAGCGGCACGAAGATGATCTTCGACAGATGCTTAGGGAACAGATAGCCAAGAACGACGGCAATAACGACAACGATCGGCACAACCCAGATTGCGCCTTTCGGAATGCCAATCTTCTTGAAGTTCGGATATTTGACCGTACTAACCATCAGGAACGACAGCAGCAGTGTGCTCGCCATCAGAACTGCGACAGGAATATCCTTATAGAACAGCGCCAGCGTACACAATACGCCACCGGCAGCCGGAATCGGAAGTCCGATGAAGTAACCCGGCATTCCGGATATGACATTAAAGCGGGCCAATCGCAATGCTCCGCAGATCGGGAACAACGCTGTTACAATCCAGGACGCCGCCTGGTTCAAATCTTGAAATGCGACAACATACATAATGAATGCCGGAGCGACACCGAATGATATAACATCCGATAATGAATCAAGCTCCTTGCCGAATTCACTCTGCGCATTAAGCGCACGTGCGATTCGACCATCCACGCCATCCAGCAGCATGGCTATAATAACCATCATCGCCGCCAATTCGGGCTTCTCATTAAATACGAGAATTATGGCGACAATTCCAAGAAAGAGATTGCCTACCGTAAACAGGCTAGGTATCGACTTTGTGATCATTTCGTTCCACCTCATCTCTACTATGCCCAATAAATCATAACACGAACACACTCGCCTGACGAAAAATTCCATGTAAACCCATGCGCGCACGCATTCCCTCATTCTATGGGATTTAGATCTGCCTGTCAATGAACATTTGATCTTGGATCCGCTTCAAACCTTCCTTGATTGCGCGTGCTCGAACCTCGCCAATACCGTCCACTTCGTCCAATTCTTCATAGGTCGCCATCACGATATGCGGGAGATGATGGAACCGTTCAACCAGGTTATGCATGACCACAATCGGCAAGCGCGGGATCTTATGAAGCAGTCGATATCCGCGTGGAGAGACAGCATCATCCGCCGACGTTCCTGGGAAGCCAAGCAGACGAATAATGTGAGGCGGGTCCATAAGCTCGTCGTTGCTAAGCTTCTTTAATGCCATACGGATTTCACGAATACGGTCATCCGAATTGTCTTTCGCGTAATCCTTGAGCAGGAACCATGCATCCTCTTCCACACCGCCGACAAGCTCATCCATCTGCATGCCGATCAGGCGTCCTTCGGAGCCAAGCTCTGTTACATAGCGCTTGATCTCCATCTTAATGCGTACGACCATCTCGACCCGATGGATAACGTGAGCAACTTCCTGTAGTGTAACAAGCTCTTCAAACTCAGCAGCCGACAAATTCGTGAATGCTTGATTAAGCACGGCTTTATATTTCTCAAGCGTTTGGATCGCCTGATTAGCCTTCGTAAGGATGACACCCATATCTTTAAGCGCATAGCGCAAATTGCCTTGATACAGCGTAATAACATTGCGACGCTGAGAGATCGAGACGACCAGCTTGCCGGTCTGCTTCGCAACCCGCTCCGCCGTCCTGTGACGAATCCCCGTCTCGCTGGACGCAATAGAACTGTCTGGAATCAACTGCGTGTTCGCATACAGAATCCGCTTCAAATCCTCGCTCAATATGATGGCGCCATCCATCTTGGCGAGCTCATACAAATAGTTCGGCGTAAAATCGCAGTTGATCGAAAACCCGCCATCGACGACTTCCATCACTTCCGGACTGTATCCGACAACGAGCAATGCACCGGTCTTCGCGCGCAGTACGTTCTCCAGACCATCGCGAAATGCCGTGCCTGGCGCAACTAGCTGCAGCAATTGGTGCATCACTTCAAGCTCTCTCTGCTCCTTCATATTGTGCCCCCTCTATCCGAGCGCTGCCTTGAGCGCCTCCGCTACGGTGGATACGCCGATGACTTCGATGCCAGACGGCGGTTTCCATCCCTTCAAGCTGTTCTCAGGCATAATAACCCGTTTGAAGCCTAACTTCTCCGCTTCCCTAACGCGCTGCTCCGCTCTAGATACAGCACGCACCTCGCCTGTTAATCCGACCTCGCCGAAGATGACATCGTAAGGCCGAGTCGGCGCGTCTCGGAAGCTGGAAGCAATACTGACAGCCGCCGCGAGATCGACAGCCGGTTCATCAAGCTTCACGCCGCCCGCTACGTTCAGGTATGCATCTTGATTTTGCAAAAACATGCCCATACGCTTCTCCAATACCGCGATAATAAGCGCCATTCGATGATGATCGATGCCAGCCGACATCCGGCGTGGAGACGGGAAGTTCGTTGGCGCAACAAGCGCCTGCAGTTCGACAAGAACTGGCCGAGTGCCTTCCATGCTCGCCACAACCGTTGATCCTGCGACGCCAAGCGGCCGCTCCGACAGGAACAACTCCGACGGATTCGCCACCTCGCGCAAACCGCTCTCACCCATTTCGAAAATACCGATCTCATTCGTCGAACCGAAACGGTTCTTCACCGCACGCAACAGCCGATATGTATGATGGCGTTCGCCCTCAAAATAAAGCACGCAATCGACCATATGCTCGAGCATCCGCGGTCCTGCGATTGCCCCTTCTTTGGTTACATGCCCGACAAGCACCGTTGCGACCCCTTTGATCTTGGCGATCCGCATGAAGTGAGAGGTACACTCTCTAACCTGCGCCACGCTGCCCGGAGCAGACTGAACATTCGGATCAAATACCGTCTGAATGGAGTCGATGACGACAAGCGCCGGATTCACCGATTCAATCGCTTCTCGGATCGATTCGACATTCGTCTCGCACAACACATATAGCTGTTCCGACAGCGAGCCGAGACGGTCAGCGCGCAGCTTCGTCTGACGTACCGATTCCTCGCCCGATATATAAAGCACCCGTAAGCCGCTAGCGGCAAGTGAGTGTGAGGCTTGAAGCAGCAGGGTGGATTTGCCGATACCCGGATCTCCGCCGACAAGCGTTAGCGAGCCTGGGACTACACCGCCCCCGAGGACGCGATTCAGTTCGCCAAGCTTCGTATCGATGCGCGGTTCTTGATCACTCTCTATGTGTATGATGGAACGCGGCTTTTCTTTCGTTTGAAAAACAGAAGCACCCGCCGCTCCAGTTGTACGAACAACCGTTTCTTTCTCCTCCACCATGGAGTTCCAAGCGCCGCAGCCTGGGCATTTGCCCAGCCACTTAGGTGATTCGGTACCGCACTCCGTGCAGGCGAATTTCACTTTTATTTTAGCCATTGTTTACTCCCTTAGCAGAAAACGTTAACAATAAAAGTTTACCATTTTCACGTACCAATAGAAACCCCTAGAACACGCGCAAAAAGGGGAGAGCCTGACGGCGTCCTCCCCTAAGTTACGTCTTGCATAGTATATCGTTTCATCCTTCATGCCATACATTATTCCGACAATTGCGTAAACAGAAGCTCATGCATCGACAGCTTCGCACCCAGCATGACTGGCCCCTCTTCGGACTGCGCGTGCTGGCTTGCATGCGGATGAGTCGGAGCCTCGGCGGCTTTCTCTGCACCTTCTTGCGATGGCTTGCCACGGCCAGCATGAGAGTGAGCCTGCTTGAACGCATCGCTGTTCTTCCAGCCCTCGAATGCTTCCTTGGACTCCCACAACGTGCTGACTTTCAGCTCGTCCTGCTCTTCGACTCCCTCGGAGAGCAGCAGCTCCATCCGAACGAAGCCCGGCATTTGGTGAACACCTTTCGGGTTCTTGAACCGCTCGGCGACCGTACGGCCATGCCCCTTGCGAATTGCAATCGTATTCGTTACTAGTATCATCCTGCATCCTCCTCTGCCGATCACTTCATAGGCTTGTATTCTACTGAAGTATATCAATCATCGGCAGGCAGAACAAATCGATGATCCTTAAAGCTTACTGCCGCTTACCCCCGCTTCCCCTTCATTTGTTAAGCTCAAATGCACTGTTCCTTGACGTCGTCGAAGCAGCAGCGCAAGTGGAATCCCGAAGGCTGTGACGATACTGGCAAGCAGAAAAACATCGCTCAGGCCGTTCATATAAGCTTCCGTTGCTGCCGGCGTCCCCAAACCTGTATTCGGCGATCCGCCATGATGTATCGTTCGGGAAGTAAAGTAGGCTGTCATCATACCAAGCGCTAATGCGCCCCCTGCTTGACGAATCCAATTAATGAGCGCTGAGGCGTGCGCCGACAGCTGTTGTTCGACTGCTGACATACCTGCGTTCATCGACGGTGTCATCGACAACCCTATGCCGATATAGCGGACCGTCATCCACAGCATCACATAACCATGACTAGCATTAGGTGTCAGACTGCGGAATTGCCATGTTGCGGCAACCAATAGCAGCGTTCCGGCAATGATTAACTTACGCGGACCTAGGCGTTCATAATAACGAGTTGATATTGTTGTCGTCAGAGTCATCGATAATGCCGGCAGAAGCAGCAGTAGACCCACATACATCGGCGACATTCCCTGCACCTGTTGCAGGAACAGAGGAATAAAATAAATGCCCGAGTATAGACCAGAGATGAGAATGACAGATGCCGACAAACTCGCTGTAAACATCCGATTGTTGAACAATTTTAATTGAAGCAGTGGATGCTCCTGCCGCAAACTGCGAGAGATGAACAATCCGATCAACGCTATGGCAGCCGCTGCACAGCAAATGGACGACAATGAAAGAAGTCCCCATCGATTCAAATTAGTGAACAATAGCAGCATGGCCATCGTACCTCCAGAAACGGCGATCAGACTCCACCAATCCGGTCGTTTAGCATCGCCTCTGCTTATGGCCGGAAGTGCATAGCCTCCCATCTGCCACACTAGCAGACCTAGCGGTACTGTGATCCAGAAGATAAGCCGCCAATCATTCTGCATCAGCCATCCACTAATCGTTGGTGCAAGCGCTGGCCCCAGAATCGTCGAGGCTGTCCACCAGCCTAATGCAGAAGAGTGGCGTTCTGGAGGCATGGAACCATAGATGATAGACAACGTCAACGGCTGCATGATGCCGCAAAAAATGCCCTGCAGCGTTCGAAACACAATAAGCGAGCCGATATTCCATGAGAACGAGCATAGGATGGAGCATATCGTAATCAGCACCACGCATAACAGAAACAATCGACGGATGCCGAAACGCTCTTCCAAGTAGGCCGTTACCGGCGCCGCCATGCCCATAGCAAGCGTGAAGCCTGTCATTAACCATTGCACAGTAGATAGGTCAGCATGAAAAATCTTAATGAAGCCCGGCAGTACAGCGTTCAGTGATACAACATGATAGATCGATAGAAACGAGCCAAGGAAGAGCGTCGCCAATTGCAGACGACTCCCTCCCCCGCCGATACGATGAACGCTGTCTGCGGATGCAGCTCTCACTCCGCCACCTGCACAGCTTCTTTTGGTTCAGCAACTGATCGTCTAACAGGACGTTGTAAACCGAGATTTTCACGTAATGTCGATCCTTCGTATTCCAGGCGGAACAGTCCACGCCGCTGAAGTTCCGGCACGACAAAATCAACGAATTCATCCAATCCGCCTGGCAGATAAGGCGGCATAATGTTGAAGCCGTCCGCTGCGCCGTTCTCGAACCACTCCTGCAGCTGGTCCGCGATCTGCGAAGGCGTTCCGACAATTTCGCGATGGCCGCGAGCCCCGGCAATACGCTGATACAACTGCCGAATCGTCAACTGCTCCCGGTCGGCCAGATCCTTCAGCAGCTGGAAGCGGCTCTTGCCGCCATTAATTTGGGATAGCTGCGGAAGCTCTGGCAATGGTCCGTCGACTGGATAGCCAGACAAGTCGAAGCTGATTAGCGCGGACAACAGCGCTACACCGGCCTGTTCCGGAATTAGCTGCTCGAACAATGCCTTCTTCTCCAACGCTTCCTCTTCAGTCCGCCCGATAATCGGGAAGACGCCAGGCATAATTTTGAGTTGATCGGCCGTTCTGCCGTAGCGTGCAAGCCGGCCCTTCACATCTGCATAAAACTTCTGTGCTTCCTCAAGCGTCTGCCATGCGGTGAAAATCACTTCAGCCGTACGGGCCGCCAGCTCTTTGCCAGGCTCTGATGCGCCTGCTTGAATCACTACCGGATGCCCTTGTATCGGACGAGCTACGTTCAACGGACCGCGAACACTAAAGAACTTCCCTTTATGATTAATCGCCTGCACCTTCGACCGATCCGCAAAGCGAGCCGAAGCCTTGTCGTACAGCAAGGCGTCATCATCCCAGCTGTCCCACAGCTTAGCGACAACGTCGACGAACTCCTCCGCACGTTCATAGCGCAAATCATGCTGAACATGCTTATCTAGATTAAAGTTACGCGCTTCGGCATCCGAACCCGAAGTAACGACGTTCCATGCAGCGCGGCCTCCGCTTAAGTAGTCGAGCGATGCGAATTTGCGCGCAACATGGAACGGTTCATTGTAAGTTGTAGATACCGTGCCCGCCAGACCGATCCGCTCCGTAACCGAGCTAAGTGCGGACAGCAGCGTAAACGGCTCCGGTCTTACGTTGACCGTCTGCTCGAGCGCCTCCGGGAACCGTTCTGCTACGGCATAACCATCTGCCAGAAACACCATATCGAACTTGCCCCGCTCCGCTGTAAGAGCAAGCTGCTTGTAGAAATTGAAGTCGAGCACACCTGTCGCTTCAGCTTCCGGGTAGCGCCATGCGGCAACGTGGTGGCCGGGGATCATCATGAATGCGCCAAGGCGCATTTGTCTGGAACCTGGGTTCGGGTTAAACAACGAATTCGATTGTTTAGCGTCAGTTTGACTCATTAATTATCACTCCTATAGGTTAATCGGATTAATCGTTCGATTGCGTTTTCCAAGAGGAGAATCGGCGCTCCAGCGTGACCAACAGCTGATTGAACAGAATACCTATCAGCGAGACTGTTATGATGCCCGCATACATCTCCGGAATTTGGAAGCTGAACTGCGTGTAGTTAATTAGATAGCCGAGGCCTGCCTTAGCCCCTACCATCTCAGCGGCGATAAGCACGAGTATGGAATAAGCGCCCGCCAACCGGATGCCGGTGAAGATCGTCGGGACGGATGCGGGAAGGATGACCTTCTGGAACAACCGCAGCGAGCCTAGACCCATTGATTTGGCGGATTTGATAAGCAGTGGATCAACATTTTTAACCGCGTTAATCGTATTGAGAAGAATGGGCCATGAGCAGGAATAGAACACAATCGTAACTTTCGACGTCTCCCCGATCCCGAGGATCAGCGTAAATACGGGCAGCAATGCGAGTGCCGCCGTGTTGCGGAACAGCTCCAGCAGAGGATTCAACAGTTCCGCCACCTTCGGATACCAGCCGATCAGCAGACCAAGCGGAATGGCAGCGGCAATCGCAAGACCGAAGCCAAATAGGGAACGACTGATGCTCGCTTGAAAATGAACCGCCAAATCCCCGCCTGTGAACAGTCCCCACCAAGCTTCGATGATTCTGCTAAACGGTGGAAGGAATGTGGGATTGACCGCTCCGGTCCGCGGGACGATCTCCCAAACTGCAAGCAGTACCAGAATCGCTATGCTGCGCTTCAGCACTTTAAACACAATTCCAAGCGGCAGCGATGGCACTCGCGCGCCTGTACCGAGCGGGACCGATACCGATTTATCGATTACAGCCATAATCTCATCTCCTTTACTTGTCGCTTCCTATGCGCGCTTGTTAATCGCAATGCCGCCTTGCGCCTTATTACGTTCCAATAGCTCTGCCTTCGATACTTCCTCACGCAGCAGCCCCCAGATCTGATGCCGCAGCTCGCCGAATTCCGGCAGCGACCGAATATCTTCTTCCGCGCCGCGCGTATCAATCGGGATATCGATTATTTCCTTGATCGTTCCGGGACGTGACGTCATCACCGCAACGCGCTGACCCAGATAGACAGCCTCATCAATACCATGCGTGATGAAAATAATCGTCTTCTTCGTCTGCTCCCATATGCGAAGCAGCTCACCTTGCAGCGTCTCCCTCGTCTGTGCATCCAGCGCTGCGAACGGCTCATCCATGAGCAGCACTTCCGGATCGTATGCGAGGCTTCGCGCAATCGCGACTCGCTGCTTCATACCGCCGGACAATTCATGCGGGTAACGCTGCTCGAACCCGGCCAGCCCAACAAGTGCGAGGAAATAGCTTGCTCGTTCGCTCCGTTCCTTGCGCGGTACGCCTTTCGCCTCCAACCCGAACTCGATGTTTTGCTTCGCCGTCTTCCATGGGAATAACGCATACTGTTGGAATACGATGCCTCGATCCAGTCCCGGACCTTGAATCGGCCTGCCGCTCTGCAAAATTTCGCCGGACGATGGCTTCGTCAGTCCGCCCAGCATATCGAGCAGGGTCGACTTGCCGCATCCGCTCGGGCCTACGATGACCATGAACTCGCCATCTTTAACTTCCAGGTTCACATCCTTGACGGCGGTGAAAGTGGTGAAGGCGCCGCGGCCTTCCGCCGCGTTGCGGACTTTGAATGTTTTGGACACGTTGTTGAATTGGATCATAGGTGGGAGACCCCCTCTGGACCCCCTTGTTAAGGGGATTTAATTTTTTATGAAAAATGAAAAAATAGAATATTTGCCTCTCCCGAGGCGGGGGTTAAACCAATTTGACACCCCACCCAAACCCTCCCCTGAGGGGAGGGCCCCAAAGGGCGACGCCCTCTGGACTCCCGAAGGACGGGGTATTGGTAATACGAGCGGGTGCCCGCGTTGTCACGGTGTGACAAAGCTTTTGTTCGGTGGGACTTAGCTGCGATTGGATGGTACGCCTACTATTCGTATCGACTGCTACTTTCGAGGATCTGACAATTACGTTTTATTCGGATTAGCCTGCTACTTTCATAATGAATAAACTACTTTTCGTATGGACTGTTTCTTTCGATGATCGTTGGTTACGAAAATAATGGGCGCCTTCGGCTTTCGTGAAACTTGCGTTAATGATTAAGGATATTGATTAAACCCGTTTATAAGGTCCGATCGCCTGCTCTTGCGAGCTCTCTATTTTTTGGGTGAGACTTTGACTCTTAGGTTTACTTCTTCTCTTCAACGTCTTTATAGGCGCTGAACTCGTTGGTGTAGAGATCGTCGAGTTTGATTTGACCTTCTTTCAGTTCGCCGTCCTTGACGAGCCAGTCGGTCCAGACCTGGAATTCATCCTTGCGGATGTAACCGCCTGCGCCTGCAATGCCTGTGCTTTTCCAGAACTGAATGGCGGTCGTGTCTTCTTTGCGGTCTCGCTTCTCGATAATTTCCTTGTACTTGGCGATGACCTCTTCGCGCGGCGTTGTGCGAGCCCACTCGATTGCTTTGCCCACTGCCTCTACGAATTTATGAACCGTGTTCGGATTGTCTTTAATGAATTTGTTGGTGAATACGTAGCTGCCTGCGGTGAACGTACCGAACAGGTCAAAGTCTGTAAACAGCGGCCGGATACCGCCCCGCTCCAGCGCCTTGTCTCGCAGGATGCTGCCCAGTGCTGCAACGTCAATCTGCTTCTGGCGCAGCGACTGTTCCGTGCTGACCGGAGGAATGACGACAAGTGTCACTTGTTTGATTTCATCTTCCGTCAGGCCGTTGCGACGCAGATACTCTTTGATAACAAACTCCGAGTGTGCGCCCAGCGTATTCACGCCGATTTTTTTGCCGATCAGATCCTTCGCCGTCTTAATGGGACTATCATCAAGGGTGTAAAATCCGATGTATGTATCCTTATCTACTCCGTAATAACCAATTACCGCTTTCACCGAGGCTCCCGCTGAGATGAGCTTCACGATCGCGCCGTTGAACGCGCCGCCGAAGTCCGATTGCCCCGTCGCAGCCGTTTGAATATCCTGCGGGCCGCTGATCGTATTGCCGATCCAATTCAGCTTGATCGGTGCCAGATAGCCGAGCGCCTCTGCAAGCTCCGGATAGGTGACTGCGCCGACGCTGCCTTGATAGCGAAGCTCGAGCGTTTCGTACGGAGAATCGCCGCTGCCGCTTGCCGCCTTCGACTTGGATTCTCCGCCGCATCCAGCCAGCGTGAGCATCGCAAGCATCGATACGATTGCTACTCCCCACGCCAAGCGAGATCTCCCAAGCGACTTCTTGCTGCGATTGCCTAGATGTCTATTCAAATCCCAATTGAAGCTTGCCTCGTACTCATGATTCGATCGCGATTGTCTTTCCATTGTCATTTGAAACACGTCCTCTCCACTCTTTATCTCTCCTCCGCCTCCGCAAAGCACAAAAGACCTTTACTCGGAATGAATTCCGTCGTAAAGGCCTCCAGTGATCTGGTCGGCGTATTCCAGCCCTGTCGGACTAGTTAATACAACAATTCCTATGCATTTACTATGTTTAATATCATAGTATTCATTTCCATATCTGTCAATAGCACAAAAGGCTCTGCAACGAAAGAATTATATCTCCCGTTTCAGAGCCTTTTTCTCAAGCTTCGCGCTGCCAGCCCTTCCGTTCTCGAAGTCCCGCGATGTGAGCAACATGATGCCTGCCGTGCCATGCATACATCCCCAGCGCATCATTTAACGTCATCGCACGACCATGCTCCGGATGAACGAAAGCACGATCGAACTGTTCGGGACGAAGGCTTTTGATAAAATAAACCCAACGCGTATGCAGCGACTTCAGCAGCTGCAACGATAACTCAATCGGTGCATGAGCGCCATCCGCCAACTCTGCCCATCGGTCTTCGTAATACGGCTTGATCGTCGGAAGCTCTTCGGTCGCCGCAAGCTTGAACCGCATATAGGAGTTCATATGACTGTCCGCCAAATGATGCACCACCTGACGAATCGTCCATCCTCCGTCTCGATAAGGCGTCTCCAGCTGCTCTTCGCTTAACCCTGCCACTGCTGCCGATAGTTCCTCTGGAAGCCGTTCGATTTCACCTATCCATGCTGTTCTTTGTTCCTCATGAACTGGCCCCTCTACCGCAAACTTCCCAATCGGATATTGCAGATTATATGAATCGTTCATCGATAACACCACTCCTTCTCGAATTGACCTATATCACTATTCTAACAAAAAAGACACTGTGCAGCGCCAGCCACACAGTGTCTTCTTTTATCTCGAAAGTCCATTACTTATTCGCCGGTTCTGGGTTATCCACCGACTCCGGCTCTTTGCTTGAACGGGTTACGACAAGCGCGCCATCCTTCTCATCTATGATGAGCGAGTCGCCCTTCGTAATGGTGCCCATCAGCAGGTCCTCGGACAGACGGTCCTCGATATGCTTCTGAATCGCGCGACGGAGCGGACGAGCACCATACTGCGGATCGAAGCCTTCTTTCGCCAGGAATGTCTTCGCTGCATCCGTCAGAATGAAATCAACCTCTTGCTCTCTCAGACGCTTGCGCAGCTCATCCGACATGAGCGTAACGATCTCCGCGATATGCTCCTGCTCGAGCGAGTGGAACACGATCGTTTCGTCGATCCGGTTGAGGAACTCTGGACGGAAGCTCTTCTTGAGCTCTGCCAGCACTTTCTCTCTCATTTGGTTGAACTCGCGGCTTGCATCCTGCACTGCCGTGAAGCCAAGCGTCGAATTCCGTTTGATCTGATCGGCGCCAACGTTCGACGTCATGATGATCAGCGTATTGCGGAAGTCTACGACACGGCCTTTCGAGTCCGTGAGGCGTCCATCCTCCAGCACTTGGAGCAGGATGTTGAATACCTCCGGATGTGCTTTCTCGATCTCATCGAGCAGCACAACCGAATATGGTTTGCGACGTACTTTCTCCGTCAGCTGACCGCCTTCTTCGTAGCCGACATACCCTGGAGGGGCTCCGACGAGACGCGAGGTCGAGTGCTTCTCCATGTATTCAGACATATCGATGCGGATAACTGCATTCTCATCGCCGAACATCGATTCAGCAAGCGCGCGCGCAAGCTCTGTCTTACCGACACCCGTAGGGCCGAGGAAGATGAATGAGCCGATCGGACGCTTCGGATCTTTCAGACCAGCGCGTGCGCGGCGGATCGCTCTCGATACCGCTTTGACAGCGTCTGTCTGACCGATTACGCGATCATGCAGAATATCTTCCATCTTCAACAGGCGCTGCGTTTCTTCCTCAGCGAGCTTGCTGACCGGAATGCCGGTCCAGCTTGCGACGACCTGCGCGATATCCTCAGGCGTAACTTCGGAATCCGTGCGTCCTTGCTTTTCTTTCCACTGATTGCGTGTTACGTCAAGCTCTTCGCGCAGCTTCTGTTCCGTATCTCGCAGCGCCGCCGCCTTCTCGAACTCCTGCGATTGAACCGCGGAATCCTTCTCCTTGCGGATATCCTCCAGACGGTTCTCCAGCTGTTTCAGGTTTGGCGGTACCGTATACGTTTTGAGGCGTACTTTGGACGATGCCTCATCGATCAGGTCAATCGCTTTATCCGGCAGGAAGCGGTCCGTGATGTAACGGTCGGAGAGCTTAACGGCTTGCTCGATCGCTTCATCCGTAATTTTGACGCGGTGATGCGCTTCGTAACGGTCGCGCAGACCGTGGAGAATTTGAATCGCTTCTTCAGGCGTCGGTTGATCCACCGTGATCGGTTGGAAGCGGCGCTCCAGCGCAGCGTCTTTCTCGATATATTTGCGATATTCATCCAACGTCGTTGCACCGATGCACTGCAGCTCGCCGCGAGCCAGCGAAGGCTTAAGGATGTTCGAAGCATCGATTGCGCCTTCCGCGCCGCCTGCGCCGATGAGCGTATGCAGCTCGTCGATGAACAGGATGATGTTGTTCGCTTGACGGATTTCGTCCATGATTTTTTTCAGACGATCCTCGAACTCGCCGCGGTACTTGGTACCTGCAACGACAGAGCCCATATCGAGCGTCATAACGCGTTTGTCGCGCAGCGTCTCCGGAATTTCGCCTGCAATAATTTTCTGTGCGAGGCCTTCTGCGATGGCCGTCTTACCAACGCCCGGCTCACCGATCAGAACCGGATTGTTCTTCGTCCGGCGGCTAAGTACTTGGATAACCCGCTCGATTTCTTTGCTGCGTCCAATGACCGGATCGAGATTGCCTTCGCGTGCGAAAGCCGTCAGGTCACGTGCGAGTCCATCAAGCGTTGGTGTGCTTACGTTGGATGGCGCACCGTGGCTGCTCGATACCGCTTCGCTGCTGCCGAGCAATTGAAGCACCTGCTGGCGCGCTTTGTTCAAGCTGATGCCGAGGTTGTTCAGTACACGTGCTGCGACGCCTTCACCTTCGCGGATAAGACCAAGCAGAATGTGCTCTGTTCCAACGTACGTGTGGCCGAGCTTTCTCGCCTCATCCATCGACAACTCAATGACTTTCTTCGCTCGCGGCGTATATGCAATGTTCGAAGGCTGCTCTTGACCGCGGCCGATGAGCGCTTCGACTTCATCTTGAATTTTCTCGAGTCCAAGGCCAAGGCCGATAAGTGCTTTCGCTGCGATGCCTTCGCCCTCGCGAATCAGACCAAGCAGAATATGCTCCGTCCCGATATTGTTGTGACCAAGTCTAACGGCTTCCTCTTGAGCCAGTGCCAGCACCTTCTGCGCACGTTCCGTGAATCTTCCGAACATCATTGCGATACACCCCCATGATTGTTGTGCTGCGAAATTTGATTTCGAATCAGTTCTGCCCGCCGGATATCCCTAGCCTCCGGACTGAGCGCCTCATTGAACACCTGCTGCAGAAAACCCGGCTGCGTCATAACAAGCAGTTCATTCATCGCTTGTGTCGATACCCCGTTGATCATCCCCAGATCAATGCCGAGCCGTATGTCGGACAGCCGCTGCGCCGCTTCCTTCGAATCCATAATCGCTGCATGCGACAACACGCCGTATGAGCGGTTGACACGATCCTCGATTCGAATCGGATTCTCGGCGACAAGCCGTTTGCGGGCCGCCTTCTCATGTTCAATGATTTGCTGAGCTACGCTGTACAGGTTGTCGATGATTTCAGTCTCCGACTGCCCGAGCGTAATTTGATTCGAAATTTGAAACAGATTGCCGGTCGACTCGCTGCCTTCGCCATATATTCCCCTAACGGCGAGACCAACCTGTGCCACTGCGGACAGGATACGATTGATCTGCTGAGTCAGCACCAGTGCCGGCAAATGCATCATGACCGATGCTCGAATGCCGGTTCCTACATTCGTAGGACAGCTTGTTAGAAATCCTCTTCGTTCGTCGAAAGCGTAATCCGCTTCCGCTTCGAAAATATCGTCAATGCGGCTTGCCAACTGCCATGCTTCACGGATTTGGAAACCCGGATATAGACATTGGATGCGCAAATGGTCTTCTTCGTTAATCATGATGCTGATTGATTCTTCTTCGTTCAACGCAAGCGCTCCGTTGCGTGATTCATTGGCAAGATTCGGACTGATGAGATGCTTCTCCACCAGAACCCGCCGCTCAAGCTCGGTAAGCTCGCTTAGTTTGTATATATCGAAATGGCCGATGCCGCTCAGCTTCCCTTGTAAGGCAACACCCGACAAGCGGTTCATTACCTCAAGCGACTGTTGATTCGTCGCCAGCATTGGGAACGGGTACGAACGCAAATTGCGCGCAACTCGGATTCGACTGCTGATGACGATATCCGATTCGGGACCCTTTCCTTTCATCCAATCGCTGAGCGGATGCTCGGCAAAACGTCTCTTGGACAAAGTCAATAATCCTCCCTTCGCGCTTAAAGCCCTTCCGCTCTTCGCTCCAGCTCGCGAATCCGATCGCGGAGCTGCGCTGCCGCTTCGAATTCCTCACTATCGATACGTGTCACCAGTTCACGCCGCAGCTGCTCGATCTCTCTGCGAGTCTGAATGATGCCGCCAGACCGCTTCGGGATTTTGCCGACATGCACCGTATTGCCATGTACCCGCTTGAACAGTGGATCAAGCTTGTTCTCAAAGCTGCGGTAGCAGTTGCTGCAGCCGAAACGGCCAATCTTGCTGAACTGTGCATAGGTTAGCCCGCACTCATCGCAGCGTACCGTTTCCTGTTTCGCCCCTTGACCTGCCCGCTCGAAATCAAGCAGTCCAGACAGCAGGCTGTGAATGGAAAATCCATTCGAGGAGCCCGGAATCCCTTCGCTCTTCTCGCGAGCGCACGATTCACATATATGAATCTCGGTCTTCTCTCCATTCACGATTTTCTGAAAATGAAGCGTAGCCGGCTTCTTGCCGCATTCCTGACAAACCAAGCCGCCATCCCTCCTTCGCCGAACTAAGCACCATGACTACTTGCGCCCAATGCGATCCTTACTTCGCTAACAAGGAAATCAGCATCGCCTTCATTAACCGCGCCCGTACTTCATCACGCAGCGGGAGCTTCAACGCCAGCGTATCGCGCGACATTGCTGCCTTCAGCAAATTCGCTTCTCGCCTTGTAATATGACGGGCTTCCTCCAGCTGATAAATCAAGCCTTCTGCGGCATTCTGATCGATCTGATGACCAATAACTTCACTTAGATACAGTGTAATCGTCTTTAGCGCTGGCAATTCAGCACGCTGGATACGAATATATCCGCCGCCTCCTCGCTTGCTCTCGACCACATACCCTTTCTCTAAAGTAAAGCGTGTGCTGATGACGTAATTGATCTGCGAAGGAACACAAGAGAAACGGTCGGCCAGATCATTGCGTTGAATTTCGACCGCACCTTCGGTGCTTTCCTGAAGCAGCTGTTTCAAATACTGTTCAATGAGATCGGAAATATTACGCATGCACCAACCTCCCTCATGATGCGCCTTGCTAAGATGTCTGTTGACTTGCGTATTGCCTCAATTCATTCGCTGCTTAAGCAGCGGGGTCTCGTCAGCGGCATGGGCTGCGAACCGACGTCGTTGACTTTGACTTTCTTTGACCTTAATTTCATTATACGCATTTCAGTTCGAAGGTCAATACAGGTCGACACAAATTTTCAGAACATTGTAAAAACTACGAAACAAGCTTTCGCACCTACTATTATTGGTGAGACGCTGCTTTCTTTATACCTCTACTGACTGATGGAAATGGAACAAACGTGCCGCCGTCTCCTCGGACATTTCTTCAACCATTCTTTGATCTATAGAAACAAAAGATGATTGCTAGATTAGATTTGTGATCCTCTCCAAATGTAAGTCGTCGAACTAGCTTACAATGAGAGCCGTATCCAATCGCATTTATCTGAACCGCTGCTGGACATACAACGAAAGCCCCCGATCCCGTAGTAGGTTGGAGGCTTTATTACTGATTGTTTAGAAGAAATCATATAGGAATGTCGGCATCTGCGGAATCAACCGATCAAGCGCCTTAACAGCTTCTTTGCTTCCCAGCAGCTTCTGCAATTGCATGAGTCGTTCCGGTCTGCGATAGCCCATCATCATACAGGTTAGCGTCTGGATGTCACAGCTGAGCACATTCGTTTGTTCCTCAGCGTTCACTTCACACACCTTATCCACAATGCCATTCCCCTGCTCGTCGACACGCAGCTTGAAAACTCCGTTATTCCAAATTGCATGAGGGTCTTCCACTTGAATACACAGCTCATGCACAGCTTCTGTGGATGCAAACGGATAGTTTGCGACAAAACCTTCAATATCCACAATACGTGCCATGAAGTAAGGGATTATCTCATGTTTGATTCGCGGGTTATCCACTGTGGATATCAAATCATCATCCAACGGCGCAATCGTTGTTACTTCTTTCGCCATCGAGTCATGGTTGGCAATGAATGTCCACAGGCTTTGCCTCGCCGTCTCGTTCAGACAGACCAATTCATGCACAGTCATCTTAGATTCTTTCACATCATAGATGATGTAACCTTGCGGTTTCCCTGCTTCTGAGCGATATACGGCAATTTGTCCACTCTTTCTGCGATAAATGCGCTCTTCCCACCATTGTGGATTGCGTGAGAGCATTCCATTATACCGACGTGCATACTGTTCATAAACCGTGGACAATATCTGCGTGTCCGGCTGCGCAAGACGTTCAATGGTGCCAGGCACCTGAACACGTTTAGGCAGCAGGTTAGAGGATATTGTATAACGACGCTGCTCGGAGAACATTTCCCACCCGAATCTGCGGTAAAAATCAAACTCGAACGGATGCAGCAGTGAGATGATCTGACCATCACGTTTCATAACTTCAAGCGAATGTCGCAGCAATTTAGATACGAGACCCTGTCTGCGATATTCTGGCCAGGTGGAAACACCGGCTATTCCGCCCATCGGGATCGGTCTACCGTTTATGTAAATCGTTAATGACAGCAGCGTTAACTGCGCCATCAGTTGATCGTCTTCGAATGCTCCCCATTTCTCTTCCGACCGGAATTGAGAACGACGTACAGCACGTTCCTCATCCGAATAGACCATCTGAAATGCGAAAGAGGATAAGTTAAGGCTCTCCTCGTAATGAGTCTCCGTAATATTGCGTATGTTCAAGATAATCAACCTCCTTTGGCATCCTTGCCAGCTTGAGTGATTGTCTAAACTTACACCAAAAATCCACCCCATGTAAAGACAATCATCAACGGTCGATGATCACGAAGCTTAGTTCAGCCTTCTCGGTGCTGATCGACCTCTATTGACATCTTCTATTCGTTCCGTAAACAACAAAAAAATCCATGTCATAAAGACATGGATTAATTCGTGCTTGGCGTCTTCCTACTCTCCCAGGACCCTGCGGTCCAAGTACCATTGGCGCT
>NZ_BTCK01000031.1:0-77532 GCF_033239625.1 Paenibacillus sp. CCS19 | reverse complement strand
TGAGGCGGAGCGAGCGAGATAAGGTGCAGAAATGCACCACATGGGAGCGAATGAGGCGGAGCGAGCATGATAAGGTGCAGAAATGCACCACATGGGAGGCGAATGAGGCGGAGCGAGCGAGATAAGGTGCAGAAATGCACCACATAGGAGGCGAGTGAGGAGGGCCGAGCGAGATAAGGTGCAGAAATGCACCACATGGGAGCGAATGAGGCAGAGCGAGCGTGATAAGGTGCAGAAATGCACCACAAATCAACAAAGGAGGCCTGAATGATTGCAGACCTCCTTCTTAATCAATCGCTAAGAGCTAAGCAGCAGCAAGCAGGCAAGAAGATGGTTGTTCATCTGCATCTCTTGCATAGCAGCTATATGCTACTCCCTAGTCTCAGCCGTCGATGCATCATCGATGGCGACGGGCGGCGCGAGCCGCTTCATTCCGCCCATATACGGCTGCAGAGCAGCCGGAATGCGGATCGAGCCGTCGGCCTGCTGATGATTCTCGAGCAGCGGGATGAGAATGCGCGGCGACGCGACAGCCGTGTTATTAAGCGTGTGGCAGTAATGCAGCTTGCCATCTGCGCCGCGATAACGGATGTTCGAGCGCCGGGCTTGAAAATCATGCACGTTCGACGACGAATGCGTCTCGCCGTATGCGTCTCGGCTTGGCATCCATGTCTCGATGTCGAACTGCTGATACGTCTTCTGCGACATGTCGCCGGTACAGACGGCCATGACCCGATACGGCAGCTCCAACAGCGACAGAATATGTTCAGCATGCGCCGTAATCTCATGCAGAATGCGCTCCGACACGCTAGGGTCAGCCTCGCACAAGACGACCTGCTCCACTTTGGCGAACTGATGAACCCGGTACAGGCCATGTACATCGCGGCCTGCCGAACCAACCTCGCTGCGGAAGCAGAGCGACGCTGCGGCGAGCCGAATCGGCTCCGACACATCAACAACCTCTCCGCTGAAGTACGAGATGAGCGGCACTTCCGAAGTGCCGACAAGCAGCCGATCCTCATCAGCGATGCGATAGGTCTGATCCGCGCCAAGCGGGAAGAAGCCAGTGTTCACCATCGTTTCTTCGCGTACGGCAAGCGGTACTTCGAGCGGGGTAAACCCCTTCTCAAGCAACACATCCAGCGCGAGCTGCTGAACGGCGCGGTGGAGCAGTACGCCTGCTCCGCGCAAGTAATATTGGCGAGTTCCCGCAGTCTTAACGCCACGAGCAAGATCAATTAGGCCGTGCAGCTCTCCGAGTTGGACATGGCTCTTCGGCTCGAAATCGAAGGCAGGAGGTTCGCCGGCCTGCCGCACCTGTACATTATCCGCATCCGAGGCTCCCCGCGGAGTCGCAGGCGAGACAACGTTCGGCACGAGCAGCATCAGCTGCGACCATTGCTGTTCAACAGCAGCAAGCTTCGGCTGAAGCGAGTCCAGCTCTGCGAGCATAGCCGCATTTTCCTCGCGAACTGCGTTAGCAGCATCCGCATTGCCTTCCTGCATGAGCTTCCCGATCGTTCTCGATGCCGCATTGCGAGCTTCTCGCAGCCGATCCGTCTGCAAGATGAGACGCTTACGCTCATCGTCTAGCTCCACCAGTTCGCTAACCCGCAAGTTAATTCGCTTATCATCCGCTGCCTGCTGCACCTCGTCCGCATGTTCCCTAATCCATTTGATGTCCAACATGTAACACCGCTCCTTAAGTTTTGTCCTGAAACCAAAACAAAGAACGCCCTCATCCGTATGGGACGAGGAGCGTTCTATAACTCGCGGTGCCACCCAACTTGATCGTCAGCGCGAGGCTGAAGCGATCCGCTTTGGTTCCGCGATAACGGGCGGTGCCGGTAAACTTAGGACGAAGCTTGCAGCGGTGCGGCTGCAGCGAAGCTGTCTTGACGGGAACGCCTCCGAGTTGGATGCTCTTCACAGGCATAATGTCGATTTGAAATTATGAGCTAGTATAGCAGAGCGATGGAGCGGATGCAAGGGCAGTCAGCCTGTCATCGACTATTCCTCTTCGTCCTCCACCGTAATCTCCGTATGGACGGCGACATCGCCTAATTCACTGGATACGATATTGGTCAAAATGCCGCGTTCAAGCAGACGTATGACCGGCGCGCGCAAGCGGAACCGGATCGTATCAATCTGTCCGGGCTGATTGACGCCAAGCTCGAAATCTTCCAGCAGATCGACAACCTCTGGATGATTGCTGATGAAGAGAGACCGTGCAACAAGCTCGAAGCCTTCCGGAATGCGTGTACGCAACCTTTTTCGAATCGGAATCGAGGCTATGTTCTGTATCGTCATCGTGATGAGCGTTTCGCCGCCAGGCTGTATAATCGTCGGATTCGCCGTGACGTTAACGACAGGCGGCCGTTCTGCTGGGGGCCCTTGCGGACCTTCCGGTCCCCGTGGCCCTGGAGGCCCCGGCGGACCTTCCGGTCCCTCTGGTCCAGGCGGCCCTGGTATGGATGGATATCCGAACCTGATGATGACCGCTTTGCTTTCGGTAATCTTCTGGTCCTGCAGGTTTGTCGGGAAATCCAGGGAGAACGTTGTGGCGCCGATAAATACTTCGCTGAATGCGTTGACGCTGATGCCGCCGGCATCCTCAGATCTGGAACCTCCCAGGTAAGTGGAGTAGAGCAGATCCGTTCCTGTGAGGCTGACCATCGTAAAGAATAAATCCTGCGATCCATTCAGTTTGCTCTGCACGGCGCCTGGCACAATGGGGAAGTCCGAAGAGTTCGTTGTACCCAGCACATAAGCGGTATGAGTGGAATCAACTGCGATATTACTGCCGACATCCAAGCTCGTTCCGCCTAGGTAAGTCGAGTAGACGAGAGACGTGCCAGCCGCATTTAATTTGGTAACGAATGCGTCCGTGCTTCCTCCGAACGTCCGGGAGAAGGCGAACGTTGTAGTCGGAAAATTGGTCGAAGTCGTTGACCCTGTTACATAGGCGTTCCCTAGCGAATCGAACGCGATATCGAGAGCGGAATCGCTCCCGGAACCTCCAAGATAAGTGCCATAGTTGAGCGCCGATCCGCTCTCTTTCAATTGGGCTACGAATGCAGTATTCGTTCCGGGCGTTGGATTGGCAGTCATGAAAGCGCCGGCCGTTACCGGGAAATCACTCGATTGCGTACTGCCAGCTACATAGGCGATTCCCGCGGCTGTTACGGCAATGCCGTTCGCGATATTGGCAGCGGATCCGCCTAAGAAGGTAGAGTAGAGGAGCGCGCTTCCCGTTGCGTTGAATTTGGTTACATAAGCATCTTCTAGCACATTGCCCGGGTTCTTCGCCGTTCGCAGCGCGCCAGGCGTTGTCGGGAAGTCCGCAGAGTTCGTCGAGCCTGTGATGTAGGCGTTGCCTGCCGCGTCAATGGCAAGATCAGCAACCTGATTAGAGGTATTACTGCCGCCGATAAAAGTCGAATAGATGAGCTCGCTGCCGGATGCATTGAGTTTGAGGACGAAGATGTCGCCGTTCGGGTTGTGAACCGTGCTGAAGGCGCCTGGTGTAACAGGGAAATTGTTGCTCGTATTAAAGCCGGTGACGTAGGCATTGCCTGCCGAATCGATTGCGATGCCAGAGCCCGACGCACTGGCGTTGCCGCCGATTACAGTGGAATAAATGAATGGCTCCCCGTTCGGCGGCAGCTTAACGACGATAGCGGCGGATGTTCCTGCGAAGGTAGTTTGAAAGCTTCCCGGCGTGACGATAAAGTTCGGATCTGTTGTGCTGCCGGTTACATACGCATGGCCTGCTGCATCGCTCGCAATCGCGTTTACAAAGTTAAAAGTTCGGGTCTCACCGATCAGCTTGATATACAGCAGCAGAGGATCGATGACAAGCGGAAGGGACGGGTTGTAGTCATCTCCCCAATCATAGCCGTATTGCCGCTTAGTCCCATCGATCAGTCGGTAGCGGCACTGCAGCGTACGCTTCTCGCCATCGATCAACTGGTAGCTGTGAGGAATGCGCTCGGCGATCGTTCCGAATGCAGTCGTGATCTGCAATGCGCCATCATCGTCAATCGCGAGTCCGTCAGCACCCTCATAGGCAAATTGAATGGCATGCAAATTAGCGCCCGGCTGGGCGATGACATCGAATTTGAATCCATCATCTCCGCTGTGGAAGACCAGATCGATACCCGGCCATACGCCGCGGCAAGTGAGCTTGTCATAAACCGGCACGTCGGTGCGCCATTGGCTCGCGTTGCTGCCCAGCAATAAACTACGTGTTCCTCGGGCTTCCCCGCATGGTTCCAGAAGCGCAGATGGATCTGATCCGACCATATGAAGATTCAAGCGCACCCCGGCAAGCGTCTGTTCGTTGTTGCCGGCCTGATCTGCAACTTCCTCCCGGATTCCCGAGCTGTAGAGCATGAGCTCTACTCTGTCGTTTGCGAATCGAGCTTTCAGCCCTTTACCGTCAGCAGCATATTGAATCCCTCTTGCCAGCTCCTTCTCATTGTCGATTGCAGTGAATGAAAGCCGCGCGCTCGCCAGCGACTGCAAGATGACAGCTTCATTCTTTACTGCGTGATGACTCGACATCACAGCACCCCTTTCCGAAGATTAATCATCCTATGTCTATGTTTTATCGGGAAGTCCGTATTCGCTGACAAGCCTGCGCTAGCTCTTGATCCGGTCACGCCGAACGTCGCGGGGAGAGATGCCTTTGATCTGACGGAACAGCTTCGAGAAGCTGTTAATGCTTCTGCAGCCTACCTCCGCGGCGATTTCCGTGATGCTCATCGAGGTTTGCAGCAGCAGCCGCTCGGCTTTGTTGATTCGGTTCAGATTCATGAATTGGATGAACGTCTGTCCTGTGATCTGCTTGAATATCCGGCAAAAATGGTACACGCTCATATGCACGATCGCCGCCGCGTGTTCGACCGTTACACGTTCCATATCGTGCTGCTCCAGGTATGTGAACAGCTCCTTGAATCGGTCATTCTTCACGCGAAGCATCTCGACCTCGCTGTCGCTGCGCTTCGTCACGGTGTAGTCCCGACTCAGCCAAGTAAATAACAGCTGGCAGTATGCGCGGACGGCAAGCTCGAATCCTGGCCGCTTGGCGTTGAATTCGTCTGCAAGCAGAGCGAATGTATGGAACAGCTGCGGATAGATCGCTTCCGCTCGTCTGAATTCATTCGCAATTAACGAAAGCCCCGTTGTATACGGTGCGACGATATCGCTAATATAGGGCTCCTTCAGGCTGAGCATGGAGGGGTTGAATACAATCGTGCAGATCGTTGCCGGCGAATCGGCATTCGTTAAGCTTGCCGCATGCAGCTCGCCGCTATTGATGAACAGCATATCGCCGGGACGGGCGATAACGGTTCGTCCGCTGATCTGGTAAGCGGCCTCGCCTTGCTCGATATGAATAAGCTCGAAATGCTCATGCCAATGCAATCGTAAGAAATCAACATGCCTAAACGTTGTATGGAACACATTGATGGGGAGGGCGGGATCGGCCAGTTCCGTATTCTCCAGCAGCTCTCTATTCATCTAAGCTCTCCCTTCAGGACTGAATCGCAAGATTGGAATAATATTTGACAAGAACCATTAAGACTTCCGTTATAGATCCTTATATATTGATTAATAGTAGCACGATTCCCGAGCAAAATCGTCACTTACATCATGTGAATATTCGTTTCCGTTAGGGAAGCGTATGGTCAACAAAGGAGGCTGCGCAACGGTATGTCCGTGACAGCTCGTAAATCTATCGATTCGTTATCGCTATTCGCGCTCGCATGGCCGATCGCCATTGAGACGCTGCTGCAATTTCTTATGGGGACAGTCGATTCCCTTATGGTGAGCCGTCTAGGAGATGATGCCGTATCCGCTGTTGGATTATCGAATCAGGTGCTGCAATCCATCATGACTATATTTGTACTTATAAACGGCGGGGCCGGGATTGTTATTGCTCGGCACTGGGGAGCCGGCTCGCTGGATACCGCAAGGCGGGCATCTGCGATGGCGCTTAAAGCGGGGATGATCGGCGGAGCGCTGCTGAGTCTATTGTTCGCATTCGGCTCAGGCGGAATCATCCGCCTTATGCAGACACCGTCCGAGGTGGCGCCTGACGCCATTACGTATATGACGATCATCGGCTCGTGCGTCATCATTACAGAGCTTAATATGATGATGACGTCGATGATTCGCAGCACGGGCAACACGAGAGCCCCGATGCTGATTGCGGTCGGCATGAATGCGGTGCATCTCATTCTGAACTATGGCTTTATCTTCGGGGAGCTCGGACTGCCGAGGCTTGGCATTGTCGGCATAGGCATCTCGACCATCGTCAGCCGCCTGCTGGCTTTGTTGGTCAGCGCATGGGTATTGTCCGGTGCTTTCGAGCAGCGGTTTCAGCGTTCGGATTGGCGTGGCTTCGATCGTCCGATCTTGAAGGAAATGATGGCAATCGGCTTGCCGAATCTCGGAACAGCAGCGTCCTGGGGGTATTCGCAAATTGTGCAGCTGTCGATTGTATCCTCGCTTGGCGCTGTCTCGCTTGCCGCCTATACGTACACGAACGTCATTCAGCAGCTGCCTTGGTTGATCGGCTCTGCGCTTGGCGTAGCTGCGCAAATCCAGTGCAGTCAGCTATACGGCGGCAAACGGTATGATGCGGCTTATCGGAGCCCATATCGTGCAGCAGCGGCTGGAATCCCGCTTGCATTGGGGCTTGCTGCGCTCGTCTACAGCTTCGGCGAAGAGGCGCTCGGCTGGTTCACATCCGATGCGGACGTCATAGCGAAGGCGCTGCCGCTCTTGTTGTTATGTCTGATTTGGCAGCCGATGCGAACGTGGACCTATGCAATTACGAATACGCTTAATGCGGTTGGCGAAGCGAAGTTTGTAGCTTTAAATACAGTGATAGGGATGTGGATCTTTGCAACTGGCGGTGCTTATGTGTTCGGTGTACTGGCAGGGTGGGGGATCGTCGGGGTGCTGACAGGTCTTATGATCGATGAGGTTTATCGCGCTGTGCTCGTCGGCTGGCGATGGAGCAAACGGCGGAAGCTGCCGAAGGAGCAGGCGGTAGTTACGACCAACTTGGCCAATGGAGGGATAATGGGATGAAGCTGGAGCTGATGTATATGACAACCTGTCGAATTTGTGAAACATGCTGCGGAACGGGGAGGCAATCGTCCGACATGCAGCACAGCCGCATCCCCGAGGGCGATGCGGCTGAAGGGCAAGGGAAGCCGCTGCATCATGCCCGACATGATGCGTTACATTCCGCGCCGCTATGTGATCAATGCGCAGGCGTTGGATCGGTCCGTATTGAGCGATTTGCCGAATTGTCGCTTGAAGCGTCGCTCATCAGTCTCTGCGTTGCAGGCTGCGCGGCAGGTTACACGGGCAAGCCGCTGGTTACGGCCGTTTTGTTAGTGCTTGTCCTATTCGCGTCGAGAATGGTCAGCTTCCGTACGGAACGGTATTTGCTTACCAAGCGTCGTCACGCCTCCCGCTGCTCCACCTCATCGTCGACCTCGGCAGGGAGCTGATGGGCAACGAGCATATTGCCGTTCGGATCGAAGAAGCGGAAGAAACGATTGCCTTCCTCATCTTCATAGAGCGTTCCATCTCCTTCGTAATCGACACCGGACGCGATGACAGCCGCAGCTAGTTCATCGAGATCTTCGACCTGGATACCGATCGTTGGGAATGGGGCGCCTTTCACTGTGAAGTTGCTTGTTGTACGGTCTTCCGTCTTCCACAGATCGATGCAAGGCCCTTTTGAAAATTCCACTATCGCGAAGTCATCATAGTTAGCAATAAAGGTACAGCCTAGAACATTCTCATACCAACGAGGTATCTGGATACAGTCGACCACTGTAGAATATAAGAGGGGATTACACTAATATATTCATAGATAGAACGATGGTCAGACGGTGATTAAAGTAGTACGTTCAGATAACAGCGGTAGTCTGGGGCTAAATGGTTTTTGTCCCGGTCTACCGCTTTTTTTATTCGTTCAGTGGAGATTTCATTCCGTCGGAAGCTGCCGCTGCGGCAGCTCCTTGCGATAAGCAGAAGGGGAGATGCCGGCCCAATCCTTGAACTTCTTCGAGAAATAGAGCGGGTCGTTGAATCCGACAGCCGAGGCGACTTGGTCGATCGGCATCGATGTATCGGACAGCAGCGTCTGCGCGCGCTCCAGCCGGATTTGCATCAGATACTGCTTCGGCGACAGCCCTGTGGTCCGCTTGAACATGCGGCTCAGATGCGTTCGATGGTAGCCGAGCGTGCGAGAAAGCTGATCGATGGACACGGGTTGCGTGTAATGGAGCGACATGAAGCGAATGGCCTGCTCAATCTGCCGGTCAATCGCCGCCGTATCCAGATCGGCTGACGTTCCGTTGCCGCGGCAGATGCGGGCCATTTGACCAAGGATAAGCCGAAGCCAGCCCGAACCTTCGAGATCGGCAAGCATCGGGTCGTCCGTCTGCTGCAAACTATCGTTCAAAGCGTTGTACAGCGGCCGCAGATCGGGGAGGCGGGCGCCGCGGATAATCGGTCGTTCGGGGGTCACATCCATCGAATCGAGCAGCGTCCGCGCATGTGGACCAACGAATCCGGCCCAGACATAATGCCAAGGCTCTTCCGCATCAGCCTGATAAGAGAACAGCTCGCCTGGGAAAATAACGAATGAATCGCCGCCGCGGCATGTATACGATTGCCCCCGCGTCCGATAGACGCCGTGACCGGACAGCACCGTATGCACGAGCACATAATCGTGGATGGCAGGGCCAATCTTGTGCAGCGGATGAGGACGGCCCTCGCCGCTGAACAGAACGGTCAACTCGCCTTCGCCAGGCGCCGGGTTCATAATAAAAAGATGATAGTCGTGTTCGCCTCTCGTATCGCCGATCGGTTCAAGCGCCTGCTCATCCAGCTCATCGAATTCGTTCCGTTCAATGGGAGCGGAAATCGGTTGCCCGTCGTCATGCATGCTGTTCCGTTCATTCATCCGCTTCACATCTCCTCGGCCTTGTTCTCCAGCGGTTTAATAATTGTTCCTCAAGTAATCGACTGCTTCCTGCAGCGTCCCGACCGGTACGATACGAAGGTCGTAGCCGCGCTTCTTCGCCTCATCGATCGCTTCCTGCGCATTATGGCTGGCCGCATCTTGATCCTTCGGACAGAAGAACAGATCGACGCCGGCTTGATGAGCGGCGACAATCTTGTCGCGCATGCCGCCGATCTGGCCGACGTTGCCGTTTATATCAATTGTGCCTGTGCCGGCGATTTTCAATCCATGCGTCAGATCCTCTGACAGCAGCTGATCGAGAATTTCAAGCGAGAACATCAGCCCCGCCGACGGGCCTCCAATGTCCGATTGCGCAAAATCAATCTTGCGAGAAGGCGTCACCGCATATTCCGGCTCGAAGATCGCGCCGATGCCGGGCTGGCCTTGATTGTTATTGGACACCAGCTCAATTCGTTCCGTTCGCTCCTCGCCGTCTCGCAGAATGACCGCCTCGATGGAATCGCCTGCTTTTTTGGAAGAGGTGATGTAGCTGCTGACCGCTTGCAGGGAGATGGCCGCTTTGCCGTCTACCTTGAGCAGGATGTCGCCTACCTCCAGTACGCCTTCCGCTTTGGAGCCTGGTACAAGCATTCGCAGGAATAAGCCGGTCACACGTTTCTCTACGGGCAGTCCAGCCTCGGTCAGTGCGGAAGCAACCGCCGTCTGCTGGGAGGAGGACATCATATGCTTCAGCACGTCCATGTACTCTGCGTCCGTCAGATTGCCTTGCACATCGGATGTGCGTCGTACTTCGGTATCTTTGTCCAGCATGCCCTCGATTAACATGACAATATTGCGGGCTTTCTGCGAGTACACGGTTGTGAGGTTGAAGGTACCCCCGCTCTGCTGCTTCTGTCCTTGCTCGACCGTGACCAGCTCATGGAGCGGGTCTACCGTTCCGGGCTGATAGAGATAGTAGGGCGTCGGCACCCAGAACAGAATGATATAGAAAGCTGCGATCACGATGACCCAGCGTGTTAGGCGGCTTCGGAGCCAATTCATTGTACTTCAAACCTTTCATCGTTCAATCGTCTTCGATTCTTTCATTATCGCATAAAAGAATGTCAGTTCCCAGCGGGGTGGAAATAGAAGCTCGACGCCTACTAACATAACGACAAAGAGCTGCCCTACGAAGCCTATCGGCTTCAAGGACAGCTCTTCTTCTATAACAAGGACACCGCTGCAATTAACGGTTGTCCACTTTCTCCGGGTACATGTCGTGCTGCATCAGACGCTGCGTCGCCATCGCTTCGAACTTGGTGCCTGGCTTGCCGTAGTTGCAGTACGGGTCGATCGAGATGCCGCCGCGCGGGGTGAATTTGCCCCATACTTCAATGTAGCGCGGGTCCATCAGCTCGATCAGGTCGTTCATAATAATGTTCATGCAGTCCTCGTGGAAATCGCCGTGGTTGCGGAAGCTGAACAGATACAGCTTGAGCGATTTGCTCTCGACCATCTTCACATCCGGAATGTAGCTGATATAGATCGTTGCAAAATCCGGCTGTCCCGTAATCGGGCACAGGCTCGTGAACTCCGGGCAGTTGAACTTAACGAAGTAGTCGCGGTATGGATGTTTGTTGTCGAACGTTTCGAGCACGCTTGGCGCGTATTCGAATGGGTACTTGGTGCCTTGGTTGCCGAGGAGCGTCAGATCGCTCATTTCCTCGTGTTGTCTTCCTGTCATTATGTGGTCTCCTTTGAGCTTAGTTTTTTAGAGAGGGAGTTTGCGAACCTCTACCTTGCCCGCCTTCGGCAAGGATTTCGAAGCGCCGCCAAACGCGCAGCGCGTATCCATTATAGCAGGTTCGGACGGCTTGTGTAGGGTGGATGCTGGAATGGCAATATTTTATTGAGCTGCTGCTATCCTTGAATGTTGTTGGCGGCCAAAAGAAAAACCGCCACGATAGGCGGCGGTTCTCTATTAACTATTTAGACTGAATCTCTCGAGCCTCGCATTCAAAAGGTTCTTCACAAGAATAAATGTCGTGAAAAAATCCCTTGTACGGGATGTCGTCTTCCATGCACTTGATCAGATACGACAGCTCCTCGTCGCACTCGGGCTCCTCGCCGTTGTGCCGCATGACCTCGAAGGTGTCAACGATGTTCTCCATGATGCTTGCTTGAATAAATAAAGGCACCTGATCTAACATCGAATCCTCGACCTCGCACTCGGATCGGTATCCCGCGAGGACGGTTTCGAAATAGTCGTCCATGAACTTGCGGCGTTTATCCGCGTCCGGTTCGAATTGGATCCAGCCGACGCCTTGTATCCACAGACCTGCCAGATCAAACATGTACCAGCAGTAACATGCATTATCGAAATCATATACCGTTATCTGACCGGTATCGTAATCGATCGCATAATTGCCATCGTTATAATCAAAATGGACCATTCCGAATGTTTCACGGTTCTTGTCCAATCCTTGTAAGGTTGTAAGGAGATCGAACAGCTTCTTCTTCAGCAGCGGTAACGAGTCGGGTATCAGCTTATCGATATATTCGACATTGTATTTGTCCCCAAAGCTGTAGCGACGATGGGTCGGCTTATATGCCTTCGACAATTGGTGAAGTTTCCCCAGCGTTGCGCCGCAATTATAATAGTACTCGGCAATCGGAACGCCATCCCGATACTGATAATGATTGTCCGCAAGACTTCGTCCCTTGGCCTTCGTGAACAAGCATATATAGAAGGTGTAGTTATTGTGAGTGATCTCCTCCAGCAGACTTCCCTTCCTGGAGCTGACGACATTCGAGACGCTGCCTCCATGCTCGAATAAATATCGGATATACTCGACCTCGCCCAACAAATCTTCCCGGCTCCTGTCAGGCAAGTAAGCGATTCGGAGTACATAAGCGTTGGCGCCTTCTTGCTCGCATGTATATGCGACATTCCGCCCTCTGTCATGCGCAGGGATCAGCTGGATTTCATAGCCTTCCAGCCCGTACAACTCGGATACCAATGGAAGCAAATATGCGTTCCCGATTTCAACAACCTCGTTATGATTCAAATAATCTCTCCTTTATTGTTATTGCTTAGTGGACTTACCTACTGTTTTCTTAACGGATTTGTTGGACATTGATTCATCCATCCTCTCAGCTTAATACTCGATATTTTACCAAAAATGACATTTCAGTTCTATCAAAATATTACAATTTAAGCAAGCTCCCTATTCAAGTTAAACGCAAGCGATTTCCCATTCATGCAGGATGTTTGATGGATTTATAGAATAAGCAATTACTATCATTTTCGTGAAAGTATGCGGGAGGAACGTATGGCAGCTAGCAATGTGTGCGGATTATATACGATGTGCATCGTGCAAGACGAGGATAAAATTCTGCTCATGAACAGACCGGACAAGCTTGGATTTCCGGGTTATATCGGTCCTGGCGGCAAAGTGGATTTCCCCGAAAGCTTCACCGAAGGGGCGGTACGCGAGCTGCGAGAAGAGACGGGGCTGCTCGTGCAGCCGGAGGATCTGATCTTCAAAGGCATCGACGAATATGTCGTGCCGAAGACGAATTATCGGTATTTGGTTTTTAATTATCTCGCGACTCAATATACAGGAGAGCTGCTAACGAACCCGCCCGAGGGGGAGTTATGTTGGGTTACCGTGGAGGAGGCGCTCGAATTGCCGATGCAGTCATGGTTCCGACGGAGACTGCCGTTGTTCTTCGAACCGGGCACCTTCGAGATATCGGTCGTGTGGGACGAGGAAAGTGACAGCTCGATTGAGGATAAAGTGAGACAGCTTGGATAAAAAGAACCCCTCGCCGTGAATGAACGGCCGAGGGGCTTTGCATTTTAGAGGTCATCCCCGTTCAATCATTTACTTTGCTCGATCGCAAGAAATTTAGAGACCGCTGGATTCACCACTACAACACGCGGATGACGATTTTACCGCGCGCTCGGCGGCTCTCGCTTTTTTCATGTGCCTTGGCAGTTTCCTCTAAGGGGAATACAGAGTCGATCGTTATGTTCAATTGCCCTCCGTTAACTAGGCGGGTCAATTCGTTTAGATGAGCAGCAGTGATCGGCGGGTACTGCACCTCTTGGACTGTTACAGACGCCTGTGCCGCTTTGTCCGACGAATAGCGCCCCCGCGTAATCGGTACGAGGCGGCCTCCCGGCTTAAGGGCATTCAGAAGCCAGTCTACGTTTTCTCCTCCCGCTGTATCGAGGACAATGTCCACGCTATGTTCGATCTCTGCCGGTAGACCGGTCGTATAGTCGACAAACGCATGGACGCCAAGATCGAACAAGTATGGCTTGTTACGGGCGGAAGCGGCTCCGATGACGCGCGCGCCTTTCCATCGAGCGAGTTGGACCGCAAGGTGGCCGACTCCCCCGGCGGCACCGTTGATCAGTACCGTTTGTCCCGTCTTTAGTTTTCCCTGCTCGAACAGCGCATGCCAAGCGGTAAAGCCAGACTGAGGCAAAGCTGCCGCCTCGACAAAATCAACCGATTCAGGTTTAAGTGCCAAATGCCCCGCCGGCACAACGACATATTCCGCGCAGCCTCCACTGTTGACGGTCATCCCGTAAACGGCATCGTCCGGACGAAAGCCCGTTACTCCAGCCCCCACGCTGGCAACCACTCCCGACACATCCCAGCCCGGAATATAAGGAAGTTTGAACCGATCACCAGCCAAGCCCGATCGGATCTGCCAATCGCCTGGATTTACGCCGACTGCATGAACGCGGACGAGAACTTCGTCTTCACCTGCCGTCGGAACGGGCACTTCCTCGCAACGCAGTACATCCGGCCCTCCGTAAGTAGAATAACGAATCGCTTTGATTCTCTGAGGTATTTCCATCGCCATGATCATTCATCCCTCTTCGCTTCATTGAATAAACGGGCCGCGTTCACTACAATAGTAATAAAGTAAAAGACTGGTAACAACGGACAATGCAGCCCGAAAGTCGTTTACATGACAAACCGGCGATTTTGTCGGGGCTGTCGGCTCTTGAGCTCCGTTGATGTCAAGCGAGGAGCGTTATAAGCGATGGAAATGGAGAGAAATGAAGCCGATAGACGACGGAGACGGTCGCAGTTACTGCTGAAGCAATCGTTCGCGGAACTTATGCGGGAAAAGGGATTTACCGCGATGACCATCCAAGATATCACCGACCGCGCAGATGTACACAGGGGGACGTTCTACGCTCATTTTCCGGACAAATTCGCGCTGCTGGAGCAGTCTATTCGTGATAAATTTCGCCATTTACTAGGGCGTGAACTTCCGCCGGATGCAGGTTGGAATCCCGAGCATTTGCGCGCGCTGGTTCGAATAGTACTGGAACACGTTCGCTCGTTATACGGTCGTTGCAGCCCTGTCGATACCGTCAACCCGCTATTCGAGAGCTCGGTCCGTGACGAGCTCGCCGAATTGCTGCATCACTGGCTGCAACGGCTTCGGGCGGACCAGGCCGATTGGATCATCCATGTCGATACGATGGCTCTCATGACAAGCTGGTCGATATTCGGCGCCGCGGTACAATGGACCAAATCATATGAGGATATAAGCGTGGACGAAATGACCGACCGCGTCGTAGACGTGCTGACAGAAGGCGCAGGCCGATTTGCGTTTAACGACATTACTCCTCGACCTCGAATATAGAATCAATAATGATCGGCAGATTCGCTCGAACGGATGCAGCCCCGAATACGGAGCGGGCACATAAGCCTTTCTCTAAGAATACGTCCAGCATCAGATCGGAGCAGCCGCTGAGTACCTTGTGGTGCTCCTCGAATTGCGGGTCCGCATTCACGAAGCCTTGCAGCTTCACGACTCGTTTCACCCGATCGAGGGTGCCGAGCGCGGATTGCACAACCGCGAGAATCTCGATGCCGGTCTGCCTCGCGAATCGATAGCCTTCCTCTGTCGTGAATTGCTGTCCCAGCTTGCCCTTCGGGTTGCCCGCTGGCCCTTTGCCCGATAAGAACAACGGCTGCCTGCCTGTACGAAGTTTGCGTATCTTGCTGCCGGCTCGCTGGCCCTAGGAAGGAAAACGCCTAATTCTTCAAGTCGTTTCGCAATCGTATTTCCTGACATTTGAACATCCCCCTAGTTATCTCCTAATGGATATCTATGCGCTTGCAGCCGCAACCGCTATATTCTGGCGGTCCCAGTAGCGGCGGAACCTGCCGTCAGCCGCAATCAGCTGCTCCATTGTACCGTGCTCGACGACTTCGCCGTCATCGATGAATAGAATGTAATCCGCTTCGCGAATGGTCGACAGCCGGTGCGCGATAATGATCTTCGTGCAGTCGGCGGCCCATTGGCCCAGATCCGACTGGAAGGATGATTCCGTCTCCACATCGAGTGCTGACGTCGGCTCATCCAGCACGAGGATGGAGGCGCTGCGCAGAATAGCGCGGGCGATGGAGAGCCGCTGCTTCTGTCCATGCGACAGCTTGATGCCGCGCTCGCCGATCTCGCTGTCATAGCCTTCCGGCAGCGCGCTGATGAAATCATGCGCCTGCGCAAGCTGCGCCGCACGTTCTACTTCCTCGCGCGATGCCTCAGGTCTGCCGATGGCGATGTTATCGAACACGCTGCCATCGAATAAGAAAATATCCTGCGACACGAGCGCCATATGCTGGCGAAGCGAGTGGAGCTGGTACGACGTGAGCGGGACGTCGTTGAGCGAGATGCGACCGCTGGCTGGATCGTAGAAGCGGTAGAGCAGCTTGACGATCGTGCTCTTGCCCGCACCGCTCGGTCCGACAAACGCGATGGACCGGCCCGCCTGCACTTCGAAGCTAATATTGCGCAAGGTGTTTGCTTTCTCGCCATAGTCGAAGGATACGTTGTCGTATCGGATGGAAGGAGCGGCCTCGGGCAGCGGAATGCCATCCGATATATTTTCCTCCTGCATATCCATGACCTCGTACAAACGACGCGCGCCTGAAACGGACCGCTGCAGGTTGTTGATTGTATCGACAAGGACGGTGAACGGCTCCGACACTTTATCCAGCAGCGTGATGAAGGCAACGAGACCGCCTGCTCCGATCTGTCCGCTTGCCATCATCGTCATGCCGACGCCTACGCCTGCGACATAGCCGAGCTTGGACGGAATATCCTTCACGATGCCGCGAATCGTGCCGACGTTCGTCAGCAGCACATTGTAGGCGACGCCTCTGCGCTGAATATCGGTCATTCGGTCGTGAATCATATCCTCCATTTGGTTCGCTTTGACCTCGCGGACGCCTTGGAGCATCTCGCTCATCGTGAAGAATACTTCACGAGAAACGGTATTCTGCAGATGGAGCGCTTGCTTGAATCTGTTGCGATAGACGAGTGTGCTAAGCAGCTGGATCGGACCGATGATGATGGCGATGGCGCCGAGCAGCGGGTGAACGGTCATCAGATAAAGTCCAACAATGATGAAAGAGATAGGGAGTGTGATGAGCTTCTGTACGTCGAAGACGACGAAATCCTTCGCTATCTCCAGCTCATTACGCATAATGTTGATTGAGGTGGAGCTGTGGTTGCTTTCATGGAACGAGAGCGGAAGTCGCTGCACATGGTTGAGCACCTGGCGCCGCATATCGTAGACGACCGATTCGTTCAATGCGGAGCGCAGCCAGTTGTTCACGAACGTTAACGAGAGCTGGAGCACGAAGACGATGACGAAGACGACGAGCAGCCAGGCTACCGTGCGGCCCGGGATGTCGGGCGCTTGGTCGAACAACCGCCGGCTGGCCTCCGCGAACAGAAGCGCTGTAGCGGTCAGGGCGAGCTGCGCGCTGATTGCGCCGGCGTAGTACCATCGGAATTTGCGGATAATCGATAGAAATTGCCGGAAGGTTCGATCTTGGAACAGGGACCAGACGGATCTGCTTGCAGTTGGCGCGGGACCAGGCTCTGTACGATGCTGCAGCATGAGTGGGTGCCTCCAGTGAGTGAAGTGATGGTATTGGAATAGCTGGCAAATTGTTCTATTGGATTAGGATTATCCTATCATCCATGATGAGTTTCAACAAGTGTGGGGAATACGGCTATAATAAATGTAAAGCGTGGTTTAATCTGCGAAAAAAATGTTCGGAACACCGTATCGTTAAGCACGGGGATTCACGTTATACGTAAGGGAGAGATCGATCAAGGAAGGCAGGAGATACGGCATGAATCGGTTACAGGATCAGGAGCGCATGCATGTGCTTATCGAGGAACAGCAGCAGCGGCTGAAGCGATTTTGCCGCAAGCTTGCGGGCTCTAGGTGGGACGCGGACGATCTCGCGCAGATCACTTGGATGAAGGTATGGCAGCAGGGAGCGGGCAATCGGCTCGTAAGCAGCTCGTATCTATACCGCGTGGCGGCGAATGCTTGGATCGATCTGTGCCGCAAGCGGCGGATTGCGTGCGAGGAGTTGACCGTGCAGCTCGCGGAGCGGGTGGCGTCGGAGGATCGGGTAGAAGCATCGGCTGAGCTGTCAGAAGCGATGGCGGCAGTTGTATCGCTGCTCCCTGTACGTCAACGGATCATATTGCTGTTCATGGAGGGGCTCCAGTTCACGGCGGCCGAGACGGCAGTACTGCTGGAGGTGTCGGAAGGCGCGGTGAAAGCCGCGCTGCATCGGGCACGGACGAAGCTGGAGGCTTGGAGACAGGAGCGGGCCGGCGGAGGCCGTCGTGTGCGGGGCGCAAGATTGGCAGCTGTTTGCGGCGGCAAAGCTGATGAAGCCGTTGTTTATGCTTATCTGGAAGCGTTCCGAACGCGAAACATAACCGGACTGCTCCTGCTGTTGAATGCGGATGAGTCGCAGGATGTGCTGCCAGCGGTTCAAGGCGTGCATAGTGCACCGGTTAAGGCCAATACAGGTGCAGGCGTTGTGAGAAGTTTCTTCGGCGGTCAGTCGCTTGGCGAAGGTACGGTTATGTGCGCTGCTTAGCTCATGCTTACGACGCAACGTTTTTAGCTCGATCGCAAGCCTTGCTTGTCGATCTCTCCCAACTAAAAACTTAGCTCATGCTTCCGATGCAATGTTTTGTGCCAGACCTTCGAGCTCTGCTCGATCGGTCTCTCCCAATCACAAAACATTTGAGGTGAATCCCATGTCCAACTACGTTCCTTATGTAGTCGAGCACAGCAGCCGCGGCGAGCGGTCTTACGATATATATTCGCGTTTGTTGAAGGATCGAATCATCTTCCTGGGTTCGGCGATCGATGATCAGGTGGCGAACAGCATTACCGCCCAGATGTTATTTCTAGCGGCGGAGGATCCGGACAAAGATATTTACTTCTATATCAATAGCCCAGGCGGATCGACGACGGCCGGCTTCGCAATTTACGATACGATGCAGTACGTGAAGCCGGATGTGCAGACGATATGCGCGGGGATGGCGGCATCGTTCGCGGCGATCCTATTGCTGTCGGGAACCAAAGGCAAACGGTTCGCGCTCCCGAACAGCGAAGTCATGATTCACCAGCCGCATGGCGGCGCACAAGGTCAGGCGAGCGATATCGCCATTACGGCCAAACGTATTATTTCTACTCGCGAGCGTTTGAACCAAATTACAGCCGATCGTACGGGTCAGCCGCTCGAGCGGGTGGAGAAGGACATGGATCGCGACTACTTCATGACTGCCGAAGAAGCCCGTGAATACGGCATCATCGACCAGATCATTACGAAAGCGTAGCTCGTTAAAGAACGTTTAAATAGTGGAAGCCCGTCAGGATGAAAACCTGACGGGCTTGTTTGTGTTCAGCTGATCAGCTGTAGAAGTCTAGCATCCATCCATATGCTAGGCGATTTTACGAGAACTACATATGCAATTAACGATCGTCGAATGTTTGTCCTATACGATGCTAGTATGTGTTGTTTTACATTTATTAGGATGTAAAAAATCCGGCGTTTGCTCATCCAGACATCATCGCGTTGCCGACGGGAATACGATTGGCCAACCATTCATGAGATGGAGGAAAGCTTACAATGAAAAGAGTAAACCCGTTTGTCCGCTCGCGCATGCATCGCATTCCAACGTTGTCGCTTGCAGCAGCACTGGTATGGAGCGGTGTGCTCGCAGGCATCCCTGCGGGAGAGAATGGCCGTGCACATGCAGAGGAAACGCAGCCCGGCACAGCGGAACCGACCTCGAACCCGTTCGAGCTCCGCGTATTGCACACGAATGATACGCATGCGCATCTGGACAGCGTCGCGCGCCGCGTGACGGCCATTAAGAACGCTCGCAACGACAATACGCTGCTGCTCGACGCGGGTGACGTGTTCTCGGGCACGCTGTATTTTAACAAGTATGAGGGACTTGCTGATTTATGGTTTATGAAAGAACTCGGCTATGATGTCATGACATTCGGCAATCATGAGTTTGATAAAGGACCTGCGACGCTCAAAACTTTCATTCAGGGCGCATCCTTCCCGTTCGTTAGCAGCAATATCAACTTCGTCACGGAGCCGAACCTGAGCCCGCTGTTCAGCGCAAGCGTAGGCGAGCCAGGGGAGAGCGGCCATATTTATCCGGCGATCATCCGCGAAGTGAATGGCGAGAAGGTCGGGATCTTCGGTCTGACCACGCCAGATACGGCGGCCTTGTCCTCGCCGGGCGAGTCCATCCGCTTCCAAGATATAAAGGCTAGCGCTCAGCAAGCCGTTGCGGCGCTTCAAGAGAAGGGCGTTAATAAGATCATCGCCTTGTCCCACATCGGCTACAACCTGGACGAGCAGCTGGCGGATGAGGTTGCGGGTATCGACATTATTGTAGGCGGTCATTCGCATACGAAGCTGAGCGCACCTGTCGTTCACCATGCGGATGATGAGCCGACGATAATCGTCCAAACTGGCGAATACGGCGCCTTCCTTGGTCAGTTGGATGCAACGTTCGATGCCGATGGCGTGCTGACCGCTTGGGACGGCAAGCTGATCGAGATTGACGCGAAGGACACTGCGGGACAATATATCATTGCTTCGGACACGGCTGCTCAGACGAAGCTGGCGGAATTCGCCGGACCGCTGGACGAGTTGAAAAAGACGGTTATCGGCTACACGGAAACGGTGCTCGACGGCGAGCGCGGCAACGTGCGCAAGAAGGAGACGAACCTTGGCGATCTGGTCGCGGACGGCATGCTGGCGAAGGTGAAGAGCCTCGTACCGGCTGCGGCGGATGTGGAAGGTTACGTCACGATTCAGAACGGAGGCGGCATCCGTGCATCGATTGACACAGGTGACATTACGCTTGGCGAACTGCTGACCGTTATGCCGTACGGCAACAATCTGACCGCGCTCAAGATGACGGGTCAGGAGATTGTCGCTGCGCTTGAGAATGGCGTGAGCGGCGTTCAGACAGGCGAAGGACGTTTCCCGCAAGTGGCAGGCATGCGCTTCTATTATGACTCCACGAAGCAAGGCGAGGTTGTCGACTCCGTTAAGAATGAGATCGTAACGGCAGGCCAGCGCATTGCGAAAGTGCAGATCAAGAATGCAGACGGCTCATACTCCGACATCAAGCCGGACGCTTACTATATCGTCGCTACGAATTCGTTCATGGCCGACGGCGGCGACTTCTATGCTTCGATGAAGAAGGCGAAGCAGGCGGGAAGACATTATGAATTGAATCTTGTTGATTATGAGGTGTTCCGCAGCTACTTGGATACGATCGGTCGGGTTAATCGTTCGACGGAAGAACGCATTACCGATCTATTAGGATCGGCACTTCCATCCACTGGCGGCGGCACGGATACTACGAATCCGAATACAGGCAATCCGAATAATTCCGGCGGCATCACCGGCGGAAACGATACGAACGCGGGCGGATCGGATAGTGGGGAGAACAACGAAGCGGGCAGCGGTGACACGGGAAGCAGCACCGGTGAAACCGACACTGACACCGGCAGTACGGGTAACGACAGCACCAGCAATGCTGCGCCGTTCGCGGACGTTCCTGCTGATCATTGGGCGGCAGCGGCGATTCGAAACGCGGTGGAACGTGGAATCGCTGCCGGTTACCCGGACGGCACGTTCAAGCCGGGCGGCACGACATCGAGAGCGGAGTTCGCGGTTATGCTTGGCCGCGCTTTCGGCTTGCAGGCGAATGCATCCGGCACGGCAGCGAGCATCACGGACTGGAGTGGCATACCAGCGTGGGCGCAGCCATACATATCGCAAGAAGTGGCGGCTGGCATCATTGGCGGCTACGAGGACGGCACATTCCGTGCGTCGCAGCGTATATCGCGGACCGAAATGGTCGTCATGCTCGTGCGTGCGCTCGGCATTGAGCCAAGCAAGCAAACTGCAGCAAGCACTGGCAGTCTGCCATACACAGACGCGGCTTCGATACCGGCATGGGCGGTTCCTTATATTGCGGCGGCCTACGAGGCAGGGCTCATCCAAGGCATCGGCGGCAAGTTCGATCCGAACAGCGAAGCAACGCGTGCTGAAGTCGTGACCGTACTGATTGCCGTCCTTGCCTATATCGGCAAGTAACAGATAGTGAAGCTGAAACAGCCCGCCGCGTCCATGAGAGACGCGGCGGGCTGTTTGTGTTTGCCGAGCGTAGAGCACGGCTTGCGATTTATTCGTTTCACTGCGATTACATCGCCTGCAGACCTGCCTGGTTAAGCAAATTCCACGGCTTGTTGTAGTGCGGCTGGAAGAAGAAGTCGACGAAGGTCAGTTCGTTCATCGTCATGCCATTCTGGATGCAGACCGACATCGTGTTGATCGCCTGCGTCAGGTCGTCCTTCGACAGCACTTGCGCACCGACGATGCGGCCGGTCTCCGCTTCGTATACGACTTTGAGCAGCACTTTCTCGTACGTCGGCATGAACTCTGGACGATCATTGTCCTCGAGCAGCACGGTTTTCACTTGCATGCCTGCATCAAGCGCGGCTTGCTCCGTCATGCCGGTCGATGCAATGTTGAGATCGTAGATCTTGATGCCCGACGTACCTTGCGTACCCATGTAGCGGACGGTTGGCTTCAGCAGGTTGCGTGCGACGAGCGTTCCCATCCGTACCGCGTTCGTTGCGAGCGGGATATAAGCGTGTTTATGCGTCGGGTTATAGAAGACTGCGCAGCTGTCGCCGGCAGCGAATACATCCGGATGGCTTGTGCGCATGTACTCGTCGACGATGATCGCCCCATTGGGCAGCATGTCGACTTGGCCTTTCAGCAATTCGGTGTTCGGGCGGAAGCCGATGCACAGGACGACGAGATCCGTTGCGTATTCGCCAACTGTCGTCACTACCGTGTCGACTCGGCCATCCTCGCCGCGGAAGCCGGTTACCGTCTGACCAAGCTGAAGCTCGATATCCCGTGCAGTCAGTTCTTGTTCAATGGCGTCCGTGAATTCGCGGTCGAGATATTTGAACAGGATGCGATCCATGTTATCGATAAGCGTTACTTTCTTGCCGAGCAGCTCGAACGCTTCGACAAGCTCGATGCCGATGTAACCAGCGCCAATGACGGTGATGCGTTCTGCGTGCTGGGCTTTGTCGATGATCGTCTGGGCGTGAGCGTAGTTTTTGCAGAGGACAATGTTGTCCAGCTCCATGCCGTCCAGCTTCGGAATGATCGGCCACGACCCGGTCGTCATGACGATCTTATCGTACGTATCGTTCAGTATTTCGCCGGTTGCCAGATTGCGTGCCCGAAGCCTGTGATTCTCGGTGTCGACATCAAGCACGTCATGACGCATATTCATTCGTACGCCCATCGCGGTCAGCTGCTGCGGCGATGCGTAGAACAATTTATTCACGTCCTGTACAACGCCGCCGACATGAAGGGCGATGCCGCACGATAGGAACGATACGTTGTCATTCCGTTCATATACCGTAATTTGCGCTTCGGGATAAAGCTTAGCCATTTGTGTTACAGCAGCCGTACCGGCATGCGTGCATCCAATAACCGCGATCTTCATACGAGATTCCTCCTCAAATTTCCTGTGAATTAATTCACATACTTAGCTAAAATTAAACTGCGTTTGAGCGAACATTAACGGGATGATCGATTGGGACTGCTCCGAGTTCGTGACGGCATCCTTTGTGTCCTGTTGAGTGTTAAACTCCTCAGTAGGACGTGAACGCTAAGTTCGGTAGCGCAGGTCTGCGCTTTTGTTAGGTTGCAGTCAGGTTGTTTAATTAGCTGAGCAGTTAGTTGTGATTTAATTCACAACCTCTTGTTGCTCTTATCATATGCGACTTTGAATCGTTTGACAATAGGTTGTGATATATTTCACATGTTAGTCACAACTGAGGCTCGGAAGGCAACCTCAACCCTTGCAGAGTGCGGCATATTCGGCAGCCCGCATCGGCAATGAGGGCGCACCATGAAACAAACCTGCAGCGTATGCAGCAGGTTCTCTCAAGAGGATAGCTGAGTTTCGTTCTTTCACACGGCATGCAATCCGAATAACAGCGCGCCAACTCCAATCATAATAAGCGATGCCAGCCAGAGGGAGGTGCGCGGGAGTGCCGGCGTTGCAGTTCGTACAATAGAAATCGCTGTTGGAGTGGCAATATTGCGCTGCCGCTGCAATCTGTGCATAGAACCAACCGTTAATCGTGTTGATGCCTCGTTTACGATCGAAAGGTCGGAATTCTGCTGCACAGTTTGCAATGGGAGTGTTTAAATGAGGGGTATGAGGTACATTCCATTGTATGTTTTGCAACAGACAGACTGCTGTCACTTAACTGCTGTACGAGTGGTTAGTTATTTAGTCACCTAGTCATTCAGCCTTTAAAGCTATCCTGCCAGCGCAGCAGACGCTGCTCCAGTACGCGGACGATCGAGTCGGACAATTTGCCGACGATCGCGAAGATCGTAATGCCGACGAACACGACGTCGGTCTGCACGAACGAGCGTGCGTCCTGAATCATGTAGCCGACGCCGCTCTCCGCGCCGAGCAGCTCGGCGACGACGAGGCAGAGCCATGCGATGCTGAGCGACAGTCGCGTGCCGAGCAGAATGTTCGGCAGGGCGGCCGGCAGCACGAGACGAGACGTCCGCTTCCACCAGTTGAACTCCAGCACGCGGCCAACGTCGAATAGCTTCGCATCCACATTGCGAACCCCGAGGAACGTGTTCACATACATCGGGAAGAATGCGCCGAGCGATATGAGCAGCACCTTCGACAGCTCGCCGAAGCCGAACCACATAATGAACAGCGGCGTGATCGCAAGCAGCGGAATCGTCCGCAGCATCTGGACAGTGGGGTTCATCACTTCCTCGACCTGACGGGACATGCCGACGAGCAAGCCGATCAAAAGACCCGCGCCGCCGCCGAATAGGAAGCCGAGCGAAGCGCGGACGAGGCTGATGCGGAGATGATGCGGGAGCTCGCCCGTCTTAGTGAGCTCATAATATTGTTGCAGAATGTTCCATGGAGACGAGTACATCGTCTCGGAGATGGAGCCGTTGGAGGATAGAATTTGCCACAGTGCAATGACCACTGCAGGGATAATGGCACCGCGCACCGCGCTTTTCCAAGGGAATGCACGTTTGCGCCGTTCGATATTAGGCGGGGCAGCTTGCTCGCTGCGCACGGCAATGGTAGACGTCATCTTCAATCATCCTTTCCTTATCAGGCGGCTTGAAAGCCGTACTGTATGTCGATCCCTAAGAAGCGTGCTAGATCGTATAGCTCGGCTCCTCCGCATCCGAATGCTCCAAGCTGCGCAGCACATGCGTCCGAATATCCTGGAATGCTGTTCCTGTGCGCTTGCGCGGGTACGGCAGATCGATCGGGATGATCGATTTGATCCGGCCAGGCTTTGCATCCATGACAACAACGCGGCTCGAGAGGAAGACGGCTTCGTCAATATCATGCGTGACGAGCACCATCGTCGTGCGGTTCGTCTGCCAAATATCGAGCAGCGCTTCCTGAAGATGCGCACGCGTGAAGGCATCGAGCGCACCGAAAGGTTCATCAAGCAGCAGTACCTTCGGCTTACGCAGCAGCGCTCTTGCGATTGCGACCCGCTGCGACATGCCGCCGGAAATTTGACGCGGATAAGCTTTCTCGAAGCCCTCGAGCTTGACCAGCTTAATCAGCTCATTGACGCGATTGCGAACCTCAGGTTTACTGAGCGGCAGATCGGCTGCGATATTGCTCTCCACATTAAGCCAAGGGAATAGGCGATGCTCTTGAAAAATAAACCCTTTCTCCTGCGACGGCCGTTCGACCTTGCGGCCTTCGATGTTGACGCTGCCGCTGTAGTCGGTGTCGAGACCGGCAATGATTTTGAGCAGCGTGCTCTTGCCGCAGCCGCTCGGACCAATGACCGTTACGAAGTCGCCTTCGGTCGCTGCTAAGCTCATCCGATCGAGTACATGCGTAGTTGTGGCGCCGTTTCGAAAGATTTTGCTGACGTTGTCGATCTCGAGCAGTGCTTTTGTCGTCGTTGTCATGTTCAACACATCCTTTTGGAAAAGTAATGGCATGAGAAAACTTCTATCGCGGCCTTTAGAAGATGAGCGACCGCGTTTAGATGTAGGTTTTATCGCCAATAAGAATTTGTTTTTTTTTCGAGTGACTCGAAAACTTGTACCTTCTTATGTGGTAAAAAAAAGGAGATTCGGGCAGCTGGGCGTATAGCGATGGCAGGGTGTCTGCCACGCAAACCGCTTGCTTGCTCCGAATCTCCATTCGTATGGTCGATTCTATGAGAAGTTTGACGATAAGTAATTCGTTTCGCCTGAATTAATTCCTATCATATCACTCGGAATTAAACCTGTCAATAACATATTATTCGCACCAATTAACTATGCATTGTCTGCTGGCTGCAACTGAGAAGCCCCCCTTAATAATTATCGTGCTATAGATGAAGCGATAAAATCACAGAAATATCTATCGAACAAAGTTTTAAAAACCTATTGACAAACTCGGAATTAAATTGATAAGATTTAGCCATCAGAACGACGCACCAACAAAGCAACAATGAAGCACAAGCATCACAGCATGAACAATAGAGGTTAATCAACTTCTTGTATAGCTGGGATCGACTGGACAACCAGAGATTCATGGATATAGCAAAGCGCAGCATCAAGACAGAGCGGGCAAGATGCTCTTAAGACTTGATGCACCATGCTCGCAGCGATCATCTCACTTCGTGAGAAACGCTTGGGAGCATGGCGCCCATGCTATAACTGTGAATCTCTTTTTTTATCCTCAATCCCTACTAAACAGGTATGTAAACTAATAAACTACCGACTAAAACGATGATTAGGAGCTGATTCTCATGACAAACCAAACGATTGATTATCTATCCCGCAGCTACGCGCCTAAACGCAAAAGACATGCAGGCATCTACCAACTCCGCCGTCTGCCAGAGGGTGTAGAGGAGCAGCCATACACGCTGTTCACGGTTAAGCCGCTCGGCCCGATCATCGGTGCAGAGATTGAAGGCGTAGACCTGAGCCAGCCGGTGGGACCAGAGCTTCAAGCTGAAATCCGCCGCGCTTTCCTCGAATACAAAGTATTGTTCTTCCGCAATCAGGATATTACGAACGAGCAGCATCTTGCATTCGCGAAGCTGTGGGGCGAGCTGGAGAAGCATCCCTTCCTGCCGCAAGGCAACACGGAAGAAGTAACGCGTTTCGCGAAAGACAAGAACGTAACGGGCATGGAAAACATCTGGCACACGGACGTAACTTGGCGCGTAAATCCAGCGTTCGGTTCCGTACTCCGCTTGTCGGAAGTGCCGCCATTCGGCGGCGACACGCTGTGGTCCGACCAGGCAGCAGCTTATGACAACCTGCCGGATGAGGTGAAGGAACGCATCGACGGTCTGAAAGCGATCCATGACTTCACGCCTTCGTTCGGCCGTGCACTGACGCCAGAGCGTCTGGCTGAGAAACAAATCGAGTTCCCAGCTGCTGAGCATCCGGTTGTTCGCACGCATCCGGAGACGGGCCGCAAGACGCTGTTCGTCAATGCTGCTTTCACGATCCGCATCGTTGGACTGGAACCAGAAGAAAGCGAAGAGCTGCTGCAATACCTGTTCGCGCAATCGAGAATACCAGAGTATCAAGTACGCTTCCATTGGGAGAAAAACTCGATCGCATTCTGGGACAACCGTGCGACGCAGCACTACGCCGTATCCGATTACTTCCCGAACGTCCGCGTAGCAGAGCGCGTGTCGATCGTCGGAGACATTCCTTACTAAGATTCGATTATTTAAATAGAGAAGCAATATCGGCCTAATTACTATACAAATAGCGTTCAGATCGAGGGGGAAACCATCATGGTGAAGTGGACAAGAGCAGGTTTGGTCATGGCATTGGCAGTTATATTAACGTTCGTGGTAGCGGCATGCGGGGAGAAGAAGGACAGCGCGACAGATAAGTCGGCACAAGCTTCGTCTCAGACGACAGAAGGTGCAGCGGCGTCCGATGAATCATCCAAGCCAAGCGGCGATAAGATCAAGGTGAACATTGCGATCAACGGAGGACTCAGCCCGCTCATTATTGCGCAAGCGAAGGGCTTCTATGAAGAAGCCTTCAGCAAGCTGAACGCCGAAGTTGTATGGAGCAAGTTCCCGAGCGGCCCGCCGCTGCTGGAATCTCTCGTAGCCGGACGCGTCGATCTATCGTTCCTCGGGGACGGTGCGACGATCGCGGGTCTGTCGAACAAGCTGCCATTTGAAATCATTGGCCTAAACTCTGAGGGCAAATCCAGTGCGCGCCTGCTCGTTCCGCCTAACTCCCCGATCCAGAAGCTGGAGGATGTAAAAGGCAAGACGATTGGCCTGCCGAAGGGCACGGTAGCTAACGTTTATTTGATCAAGGTGCTTGACGCTGTTGGTCTGTCGATCTCGGACGTTAACGTCATCAACCTGCAGATGGATGATGCGCAAGCGGCCTTCGAGAGCGGCAAGCTGGATGGCTGGGTCGCATGGGACCTTTACATTACGCAAAATGTGAATAACGGCAAAGCGCGTATTGTCGAGTCGGATACGACTGTGCTATCCCCGACGTCGCTTATTGCGCACACGAAGTTTGCGAAGGAGCATCCCGAGCTTGTCGTCGAGTTTCTGAAGGTGTACAAACAGACGGTCGACTATCAGCTTGCCCATGCAGACGAAGCTGCGCAGATCTTCTCGGAGCAGACGAAAATGTCCGTCGATACGGTTAAGCAGGTTCTCGCGAACTCCTCGCCGATCCTGTCGGCGTATACGCAGGATGCGCTTAATGCGCAGCAGGCTTCCAGCGATATTTTGCTCGAGAACAAGTATATTAAAAACCCAATTACGTTCAAAGAAGCAGTGAACGACACGTTCGTCACGCAAGCTTTGAAATAAATCGACATCAGGACTCGCATCATGGCTGAAGGCTTAGAACTAGCTTCGATGCGGTCTCGGGCTGCAGAGGAGCTAGCGCATCGTATCGCGCCGGCTCCTTTGTCGTTTGTACTGCAAATGGAGCTGACGCACAAATTCATTATTTATTCGGAGGGATTCCCATGAGCGAAGCAATTAACAATCAGCAAGTCCTGTTGGAAGTAGTACCGGTAGCAGGTCGTATTGGTGCAGAGGTTAGAGGAATCCGGTTGTCCGGCGATCTGGATCAAGAGGAAATCAATGCGATCCAGCAAGCGCTGCTGCAGCACAAAGTATTGTTCTTCCGCGGTCAGCAGCATCTGGACGATCAAGAACAAGAACGTTTCGCGAAGCTGCTTGGCGAGCTTTATGCCCATCCAACAGTACCGGTCAAAGAAGGCACGAGCTCGATCCTTGAGCTGGATTCGGAGCATGGCGGCCGTGCAAACTCGTGGCATACAGACGTAACGTTCGTAGACGCTTATCCGAAAGCATCGATTCTGCGCGGTGTCGTTATTCCGGCGGCAGGCGGCGATACGGTGTGGGCGAATACGGCTGCAGCTTATCAAGATCTCCCGCAAGAGCTGAAGGATCTGGCTGACAACCTGCGTGCAGTGCACTCCAATGCATACGATTACGCAACGGCAGTTCGCAAGGAAGTGTCGGAAGAAGCGTTGAAGAAGCACCGCGCCGTATTCGCATCGACGGTATATGAGACGGAGCATCCTGTCGTTCGCGTCCATCCGGAGACGGGCGAGCGCCATCTGCTGCTGGGTCACTTCGTAAGACGTTTCGTCGGCTTCCGTTCGCAGGACTCCGAGCGTCTGTTCAACATCCTGCAGGAGCATGTCGTTCGTCTGGAGAACACGGTTCGCTGGCGCTGGGCGGAGGGTGACGTTGCGATCTGGGATAACCGCGCGACGCAGCACTATGCGGTTAACGATTATGGACAACAGCACCGCGTTGTGCGCCGTGTAACACTTGCTGGCGATGTGCCGGTAGGCGTAGACGGTCGTTCGAGCCGCGTGATCAAGCCAGTGGCTGAAGAGCAGCAAGCTCAGTAATAATAAAGTCATAGAAATGGACAACGGCACCCCGTCAAGGGTGCCGTTTATTGTGTTCCTATATTTAACCACATAAGAATTGACAAGTGTCCGAGTCCACTCGGACGTGCAAATTCTTATTGGCGATAAAACCTACCTAAGAGCGCAGTCGCTCATCTTGAATTGCTTCGATAAAGGTTTTCTCACCGGTGCGCTGACGATGCGCGTTGATTCCCCGGTTCGTTAGTTGAATCATGTGGTTGTGCCCAGTTCCGCTATGCTACAGCAAAGCTTAACTAAAACAACGAAAGCCCTACCTCTCTTTCGTCCTTGCGGCTCCGAAGACCGCGCCAGTGTGAATCAGCGAATGGTGTTAGGCGAGTGAACAACCAACCTTCGCCAGAGCGGCGGATACGGGCAGAACGAGAAGCTATTTGCCAGGAAAAATATCTTCTAAGAGGAATCCTGCGGGGTTAAATATAGACATGTAACTACTAATATAACAGATCAATAGGTTTCGCGCAACATGTAATCACAAATTTTCTAGTCATTTACATTCGAAGTCGTTATCCAAGCTCCCACCACTTCAAGTTCAAGAACGGATCGATTGCCGTATAAGGACTGCGTTTGTACATGCCAAAATGCAGATGCGGATCGAACATTCCCTTCGTACCTTCGGGGCCGTAGCCCGTGCTGCCGACGTAACCGATCAGTTGTCCGGCCGCGACGACGCTGCCTTTGACGATGCCGGGTGCGTACTTGGACATATGTGCGTAGTAAAATTCCGTGCTGTCGTCGACGCGGATCGTCAGCCGCCAGCCGCCGAGTTCAAGCCAGCCGGCTTGGACGACGGTGCCGCTCATCGCGCTGTAGATTGGCGTACCTTCGGGCGCCATAATATCAACGCCTTCATGCGATCGAACGGCGGAGCCGTCGGTCGACCAAGTACGGGAATCCGCGAACGTATTGCTGAATGGCGAATAAGTACCCTTTTTCAAAGGAAAAATACCCGTAAGATGTGACGCAGGCTTGATTGGAACGTTGATCGTTAAGCCCGGCCAGATCGCATTCGGGTTAGCCAGCTGAGTGTTTGCAGCGAGCAGCTTGGCGAGCGGTACGCCGAGTCGATTCGCGATGATCCACATCGTGTCGCCTGCACGTACGCTGTAAGTCGACAGATAGGATGGGGACGGCACCTGGAGCTGCTGCCCGTCAAGCAGCATGTCCGACTTCAACCCGTTAGCGGCTTTAAGCTGAGCTATCGTTGTGTTGTATCGCGTGGCGATCGACCAGAGGGAGTCATTCGGTTGAACCGTGTATGTGGCAGCGAAGGTGGATGCAGGGGCGGACAGTGTGCCGAGCAATGCGGCTCCAAGGAGCAGGGTGGACATCGTTGTACGTAAGCGCATGATACACCTCTTTATATGTATGTTGTAAGCCCTTACAGCTATTAAACCAGCCAGCCTCCACAGCTGTGAACCAGTAAATGTTGGAATAAAAAAGACTTGCGCCAGCCGCTGCGTGCTGCATGTGCAAGTGATTGGGAAAGCGTATGTAAGATCATAGGCAGTGCTCCCGCGGAATAGCGGGCGTACTGCTTATTTTTTTGACTTTGCGAAGCTCAATGGCCGATAATGGGACCATTACGTTGTTTTCAAGGGGAGAACAGAGGATGAAATCGCTCGTATTAGCGGAAAAGCCAAGCGTAGCGCGTGAGATCGCGCGTGTACTCGGCTGTACGAATAAAAATAAAAGCTACATCGAAGGGCCTGCCTATGTCGTCACTTGGGCGCTTGGCCATCTCGTCGGACTCGCGGAACCGGAGGATTACGATCCCAAATATAAGACATGGAACCTGGATGATCTGCCGATTATGCCGGATCGTATGAATCTTAAACCGCTTCGGGAAACGTCGGGGCAGTTCAAGGCAGTGCTTGGTCTATGCAAGCGCTCTGACATCGGAGAGCTTATTATTGCAACGGATGCAGGTCGCGAAGGCGAGCTTGTCGCGCGTTGGATTATGGAGCTCGCGCGCTGGAACAAGCCGTTCAAGCGGTTGTGGATTTCGTCGCAGACGGACAAGGCGATCAAGGACGGCTTCGCATCGCTGAAGCCCGGCCGCGAATATGACCGTCTGTACGCGTCGGCTGTATGCCGAGCGGAAGCGGATTGGCTGATTGGCCTGAACGTGACGCGCGCGTTGACGAGCAAGTACAATGCACAGCTGTCAGCAGGACGAGTTCAGACGCCGACATTGGCTATGCTGATGGATCGCGAACGCGAGATTAACGGCTTCCAGCCGAAGCCGTATTGGACGGTTGCGGCCGAGTTCGGCGGCTTCCAAGCGGCATGGCGCAGCGAGGAAGGACATGACGGCAGGCTGTGGACGCGGGAAGAGGCAGAGAAGGTTATCGCTAGGACGAACGGCAAGCCTGCGGTCGTTGATCGGCTGCGGACAGCCGAGCGCAGCGAACCGCATCCGCTCGCTTATGATCTGACCGAGCTTCAGCGCGATGCGAATAAACGGCTTGGCTTCTCGGCGAAGCAGACGTCGAACGTGCTGCAGCGGCTCTATGAGCAGCATAAGCTCGTGACATATCCGCGGACGGACTCGCGTTATCTATCCTCGGATATGGTCTCTACGCTCAAAGGACGGATGGAGAGCATCGCGGTTGGTCCTTATGCAACCGTAGCGCGGAAGCTGCTCCGCTCACCGCTGGCGGTTACGAAGCGCATCGTCGATGACAGCAAAGTAAGCGATCACCATGCAATCATTCCGACGGAGCAATATGTGAATCTATCGGCGCTTAGCCCGGAAGAGCGCAAGTTGTATGATTTAATCGTTCGGCGTTATATCGCGTTGTTCAGTCCGCCATGTCGTTATGATGAAACGAGCGTTGTCGTGCGAGTGGGCGAAGATCGCTTCTATGCTCGCGGCAACGTATTGAAGGATGCGGGCTGGAAAGAAGCCTACGGCAGTGTATCCGCGGCAGATCTAGACGGTGAAGACGACGGCAGCGGCGACGGAGCCGATGAGGGGGCAGGCCGCAGCGGCGGCGGGCAATTGCTGCCGCCGCTTAACGCGAATCAATCGCTAACATTCAAGCAGAGCCGGCTTCGCGAGGGACAGACACAACCGCCAGCACGATATAATGAAGCGGGCTTGCTGTCCAAGATGGAGAAGTACGGCCTAGGTACGCCTGCGACGCGCGCCGACATTATCGAGAAGCTGCTCTCTTCGCAGACGATCGACCGTCAGGGCAGCCGTCTTGTACCGACAGGTAAAGGCAAGCAGCTCATTGAGCTGGCGTCGAAGGAGCTTCGCAGCCCAGAGCTGACGGCCGAGTGGGAACGCGAGCTGGAGCGCATCGCGAAGGGACAGGGCAATGCCAAGCAGTTTATGTCCGGCATTCGCCAGAAAGCAGCTGCGTGGGTGGAGGAAGTGAAGCAGGAGACGAAGGAATATAAGCCTCACAACCTGTCGCACTCGCGCTGCCCAGACTGTGGCAAGCCGATGATCGAAGTGAATGGCAAGCGCGGCAAGACGCTCGTCTGCCAAGATCGGGAGTGCGGCTTCCGCCGCGCGGCAGAACCTGCGTTGTCCAACAAGCGTTGTCCGCAGTGCCGCAAGAAAATGGAGATTCACACGGGCAAAGCCGGCAAGTACGCGCAATGCCGCCGCTGCAATGTGATTGAGATGCTCGAGGATAAGGCGGGAGGCGGTCGCGTCAACAAACATCAACAGAAGCGGATGGTTGAGCAGTACAGCGATAAGGTGACGTTGTCCGGCGGATTGGCTGATGCATTGAAGGCGGCGCTTGAAGGACAGAACAAAGACTAACAAGCAGTCTTCTGAACTGCAGCTTAGACGCAGATGCTCCCCTTTAGAATGAAGGAGCCGAAAAGGGAGTACCTTACTGTTGAACAACCTCTTGAAGCAGCAACTCGCACCGTAATACGACTAGTGAAGGACGATGGGCGATGACGATCCATTTTGATGGAGCGGGAGGCCGGGAGTACGGGCATCTGGCGCTTCATACCGATAAATATCAGATCAATATGATGTATGCGCATTGGAAGAACGGCACCCATAATCGGAAGGCCGTGTTCGAGGCTTACTTCCGGAAGCTGCCGTTCGGCAATGGCTATGCGGTATTCGCCGGCTTGGAGCGTATTGTCGATTATATCCGTTCGCTGAGGTTTCATGAACATGAGCTGGCTTTCCTTCGGGATCAGGAGGAAAGGTATGATGAAGGGTTTATCGAAGAGCTGCGCAGCTTCCGCTTCACAGGGGATATCTTCGCGGTATCCGAAGGGACGTTGATCTTCCCGAATGAACCGCTTGTTCGGGTAGAAGGAAGAGTCTTCGAGGCGCAGCTTGTGGAGACGGCGCTGCTCAACTTCATGAACTATCAGACGCTCATCGCGACGAAGGCGGCGCGCATTCGCCGGGCGGCCGAGCGCGATGTGCTGCTGGAGTTCGGGACGCGTCGGGCCCAGGAGGCGGAGGCTGCTGTATGGGGAGCTCGCGCTTCCTATATTGCCGGCTTCGATGCAACGTCCAACATGCGGGCAGCGATGTTGTTCGGCATTCCGGCGAAGGGGACGCATGCCCATGCTTGGGTGCAGGCGCATGACAGCGAACAAGAAGCATTCGACCGTTATGCGGAGGCGCTGCCTGATGATGTGACGCTGCTCGTCGACACATACGATACGCTCGTAAGCGGCGTTCCCCACGCCATTGCAACGGCGCACAAGTTGGCGGCGATGGGCAAACGAATGAGCGCGATTCGGCTCGACAGCGGCGATCTTGCGTACTTGTCGAAGGAGGCGCGTCGTCAATTGGACGACGCGGGCTTCGGCGATGTACGCATCGTCGCATCGAACGATCTCGATGAGTCGATCATTGCGGAACTGAAGCTGCAGGGTGCCCGTATTGATACTTGGGGTGTTGGCACGCAGCTCATTACGGCATCGGATCAGCCGGCGCTCGGCGGCGTATACAAGCTGGTCGCCCGTGAGGCGGTGCAGGGCGAAGAGCTTGTGCCCGTCATCAAGCTGTCCGGCAATCCGGAGAAAGTATCGACGCCAGGCCGCAAGGATGTGTACCGTCTGGTTAACAGAAGGACAGGCCGGGCTGAGGCGGACTACATGGCTTTCGGGTGGGAGAATGATGTGAAGCGCGGCGAACGGATCAGATTGTTCGATCCGATGCAGACGTATCGCCAGCGCTTCATGACCGATTATGATGCCGTTCCGCTGCTCCAGCCGATCATTGTTGGCGGAGAGTTAGTGGCAGAGCTGCCGAGTCTTGCTGCGATTCGCGCCGAGCATCGCCGTCAGCTTGAGATGTTCCCGACCGAAGTGCTGCGCAAAGTGAATCCGCAGCCTTATCCGGTCGTGCTGAGCGATGCGGTATGGGAGCAGAAGAGACAGCTGATCGAGCAATACGGCCCGCAGCAGCATTAAAGTCGAAGGGCGGAGAACTCGCTGACCTGTCCTCGAATATAAGCGGCGATTAGTCTGATGGTCTCGGGCATAGCTTGAACCAGGCGCGCCTCTAAGGCAAGGATGGAGGCCGCATACATACAATTGCTGTTATAGATGGATTGTGCTTCGTTCATCGTGATCGCATGCTCTCCGCGATGCGGGAGGTGTGCGGTCGCGGCATGAATATCATCAAGAAGAGCTGACATGGCTGCATCTCCGAACATCCGAAGCCCTGCCTGCATGCCGGTGAAGCGGGCAGGGATGTGGAGGAAGAGCAAGCATCGCCAGTGGAATTCGTCTGTTCCTCTGATCGCATGCGTCAAGAAGGTCCAGACTGCGAACAGCGCCTTCTCGCCGTGCTCGAACGATTCGAACAGCAAGGCGATATTACCGTCCTGTGCCGATTGCTCTTTGTAACGAGTGATTAATGGCTGAAAACAGAGCTTAATGAGCGCTTCGTTGTCCATAGCGGCTAGATCATCCGTATTCAGTAACAGAATAAACATTCCTCCTTAGGGTCGGTCGTAGACCTTATTCGATTATTACATCCATTTCATGCGGAATAAATAGTTTCCAGTTCTCATTTGATTTGAAATGACCCGTCCAAAATGGGAAAACAGCCTTGTTGAAGGTTGATTTTTCCGTCACAATGTAGGTAATTCTTTGTTCAAGCAGGAGGTAGAGGATGAAGCTAAGAGTGTCTGCGGTACAGTATCATCTGCATTCGATCGACTCGTTCGAGGCGTTCGCGGCGCAGGTGGAGCATTATATTCGGACGGCGGATGAATTCGGTTCGGAGTATGTGTTATTCCCCGAGTTCATGACGACGCAGCTCATGTCTATTCCAGGAGCGGACGGCAAGGCGCGCAGCATCGAAGAGCTGCCGGACTTCACCGACGCGTATATCGAGCTGTTCAAGGAGCTTGCCGCGCGTTACAACATGTACATTATCGGCGGTACGCATGTCATTCGAAGCGGGGACAACCTGCTCAACGCAGCGCATTTGTTCGCGCCCGACGGTACAGTCAGCGTACAACCGAAGCTGCATATTACGCCGACCGAAGTGACGGAGTGGAACATGAAGGCGGGCGACGGGGTAACGGTATTCGATACGCCTAAGGCACGAATTGCGATGCTGACTTGCTACGATATCGAGTTTCCGGAGATCGTTCGGATGGTGCGGGCGCTTGGCGCAGACGTTATTTTCTGTCCGTCCTGCACAGACGACCGCCAAGGCTTCTACCGCGTCCGCTACTGTGCGCATGCGCGGACGATCGAGAATCAATTATACGTAGTTACGACGGGCACAGTGGGTTCGCTGCCTACGGTCGATTTCATGCGGCTCAACTATGGGCAAGCGGCTGTGCTGGCGCCGAACGATATTCCGTTCCCGCCTCGCGGCATCGTCGTAGAAGGCGAGATCAATAATGACATGATCGTGACGGCAGACCTTGATCTGTCGCTGCTCTACGAAGTTCGCGAGCGCGGCTCGGTAATGACTTGGCGGGATCGCCGCACCGATCTTTATACCGATTGGAAGTGATGCGGCGTGTATCGTAAGCAGCTGTATGTCATGAACGAGGGCAAGCCCGTTCCCGCCATCGTGCGAAGCTATACAGAGGCGGATTTCGATGCGCTTATCGAAATCCAGGCGGAGTGCTTTCCGCCGCCTTATCCGTCTGAGCTGTGGTGGAATCGAGAGCAGCTGACGAACCACGTGCGTTATTTTGCAGATGGAGCGTTGTGTATTGAGGTGGACGGCAAGCTCGCCGGATCGATGACCGCACTCATCGTGAAGACGGATGAACAGGACCCGAATAGCAGTGCGCACAGCTGGGAGCAGATGACGGACGGCGGGTACATACGCAATCATAATTCTTCAGGCGATACGCTCTATGTCGTCGATCTGTGCGTCAGGCCTCAGTATCGCAAGCTGCGCTTGGGACAATGGCTCATGTTCTCGATGTACGATGTCGTTGTTCATCACCGGCTGAAACGGCTGCTGGGAGGCGGGCGGTTGTCCGGCTATCATCGCGCGGCGGATTCGATGACTCCGGAGCAGTATCTCGATGCGGTCATTCGCGGTGAGCAGAACGATCCTGTTATCTCATTCATGCTGCGTGTCGGCCGAACGCCGATTGGGGTTGCGCATAACTATCTGGACGATGAGGAATCGGGCAACTGCGCAGCGCTGATGGAGTGGCGCAACCCGTTTCGTAACGACTAATTAAGGTATAAGGAGTTGGCTGTTATTATGGAATACCAACGCATTACTTCTATTAATGATCCATTATTCGCGCAGATGCATGCATTGATGGGACGCGTGTTCCCGCCGGAGGAAGTGCTCGCATTCGACCTATGGAAGGAACCGCTGGAGGATCCGGGCATCCGCGTATTCGTTGCGATCCATGAAGGTGAAGTTGTTGGTACGACGGAGTACCGTTATTACGAGGACTTTAATGTAGCGATGACGGATTTCACGATTGTCGGCCGTCCGGGTCTTGGCATCGGTCCGTTCCTGTGGCAGTCGCGTCAGCGCGATCTCGATGCATTGGCGCAGGCGGCGGGCAATAAGCTTGACGGCATGTTCGCCGAGATCTATGATCCTTATCGCGCAGGCGACCATGACTTCGGCGGCCTGATGGTAATGAACCCTTATGTTCGCCGCGAAGTGCTATCTCATATGGGCTACAAGCGAATTGATCTGACTTACGTACACCCTTCTTGGCAAAATGACGGCGAAGCCGTGGAAGGTCTCGACCTTGGCTTCTTGCCGTATGACGGACGCGATACAATCGACGCTGCGCTGGTTGCAGCGTTCCTGCGTCGTTACTATGCCGTGCTTCCGAACAAGCCGGCGGCTTGGGAAGCTATGGTCGCTTCGCTCGATAACCAACAGTCGCTTCCGCTGCTGCCGTTGTAAAAGTTTTAATCATTATTTGGCCCAATTCACGATGGGATCATGTATAATCGTGATAAATATGCACCATTGTCATTATGTTCTTCGCCGCGGCGATTGTTTTTATATATAGAAGGAATTGAGCCGCGGCGAAGGGCAACCAATCATATACGAGCTTAGGAGGGGAACTTGCATGGCTGATATGAAACGTGAGCAGTGGAATGATGCGGCGATCCGCGTCAATCAGATTGGATTTTCGACCGGGTTTTCGAAAGCGTTTTCAACTCAAATCGTGTCAGGCAGTTTCGATGTTCTGAATGTTGATACGGATGAGTGCGTACTTACGGGTACAACATCGCCAGCGACGGAGGATGAAGCTGCCGGTGTGCGCGTGAGCTCAGGCCGGTTGGATGGACTGGATACACCCGGCAGCTATCGCATTCGGATGAAGGATGCGATAGAATCGCCTGTATTCACCATCGCGCATCGTCCTTATCAAGCCATCAAGCTTGCTCTTCTGCGGAATTTCTACTTTCAGCGCTGCGGCATGGAGCTAGAAGAAAAGTATGCTGGCCCTTGGAAGCATGCTGCCTGTCATCTAGACGATGGCATCATTCATGGAGATGATCCATCCATTAGGCGGAAAACGGCGGGCGGATGGCACGACGCCGGTGATTATGGCAAGTATATCGTCGCCGCCGCGAAGGCCGTCGCTGATCTCATGCTCGCGTACGAGGCCTATCCGTCGGCGTTCGAGGAGTCGACGAATATACCGGAGAGCGGGAATGGCGTGCCGGATATTTTGAACGAAACCCGTTATGAGCTTGAGTGGATGCTGCTGCTGCAGCGTGAGGACGGCGCCGTCTATCACAAACTAACGACGCTCGAATTCCCTGGCTTGCACGTCATGCCAGAGGATGATCTTGCACCGCTAGTCTTCTCGCCTGTTTCATTCACAGCGGCGGGCACTTTCGCAGCCTCAATGGCCATGGCCTCTCGCGTATTCGCACCATTCGATGAGGCGTTCGCAGCCTATTGCAGAGCTGCGGCGGAACGTGCATGGCGGTGGATGGAGAGCACCGAAAGCTTCGAGCGCGTGCCGTTCCGCAATCCGAGAGAGGTGAAGACCGGGGAATACGGCGATCGGATGGTCATCGACGAGCACTATTGGGCAGCGGCAGAGTTGTATCGACTGACCGGCGAAAGCAAGTATCTCGTTCAGGCGGTGATGTTGACGCAATCCGATGATTTTCCACTGTGTGAATTAGGGTGGGCAGATGTCGGCGGTTATGGAACGATTGCGCTGCTGCATGCGCTTCGGGATGCTGGCGATGATACTTCGACGCAGCTGCGCGGCAGACTGGCGGATCAGTGGATGACAAGGGCGGACGAGCTGCTCGAACTGTCAGAGCGCAACGGTTTTGGTGTATCGCTAACTCAGAAGCAGTACAAATGGGGCAGCAGCATGATCGTGATGAACAATGGCATGCACCTATTAATTGCAGCAGAACTTACGCAGGATAGCGACCGCCATCGGCAGTACATTGAAGCAGCGACACGGCAATGGCACTACTTGCTTGGCTGTAATGTGTTAGGCATATGCTACGTGACAGGATTCGGCTCTCATTCGGTCATGCATCCGCATCATCGTCCTTCCGTTGCTGACCGTGTGCCGCTGCCGGTGCCAGGCATCGTGGCAGGCGGTCCGAACTTAGGGCTTAATGACACGGCGGCAGCAGCGCTGCTGATCGGGCGCCCGCCGATGGCATGTTATATCGACCATGAAGACAGCTTCTCCACGAATGAGAATACGATCTATTGGAACTCGCCAGCTGTATACGTGGCGGCGGCGCTGGACAGCTTGAATAGATAACGACAGGAGGAGACATCCTATCCGAGAGGAAAGGGGTGTCTCTTTTGCCAATATGGATTGAGGTCACGCTGCGCACGTTGTCGGCGGTCGTTATTCTGTTCATTATGACCAAGATACTAGGCAAACGGCAAATCTCGCAGCTGTCGCTGTTCGAATACATTACAGGCATTTCGATCGGCAATATCGCGGCTTATATCTCGCTCGACACGGATAACCAATGGTACCTGGGACTGCTCGCGCTGTCGGTATGGGTCCTCGTCTCCGTTGGCATGGAGTTCGCGACACTGAAGAGCAAGTGGGTTCGTGACATTGTTGACGGCAAGGGAACCGTCCTAGTGGAGAAAGGGGCGATTCTCGAGAAGAACATGGCGAAGGAGCGGGTGACGCTCGACGAGTTTCTAGAGAAAATGCGAAGCAAGAGCATTCATCAGCTCGCCGATGTAGAATTCGCGGTCATGGAGTCTAACGGGGATATTACGTTCTTGCTTAAGAAAGAGCAGCAGCCGCTTACGGCGGCGTCGCTGGGTTGGGCCGTACAGCCTGAACGCGAGCCGCAAAACATCGTTATGGATGGGATCGTCATTGATGATGCGCTCAGACGGGCGGGTTTCGATCGCGTATGGCTCAATAAGCAGTTGGCTGCGAAGGGTGTAAAGCTTGAACAGGTTTATCTTGCGCAGGTGGATGATGCAGGTGTAGTAACGATACAAACAGGGGAGCGCTCTATTCCATAGGGGCTCCCTTCCGTTTGTTTAAGTCCACTTAGCCGCCCACAGCTTCATGGCGTGCAGCGTCTGGTGAAGATCTTCGCCTTTAGGCGTTAGTTTATATTCAACGGTAGCAGGCACTGTCGCATATACATGTCGTTCTAGAATGCCATTCTCTTCGAGATGGCGCAGCGTACTCGTAAGCGCACGCGGACTAACAGCTGGAATGCAGCGCTGCAGCTCGCCGAACCTCCTCGTTCCACAGAACAGCTCGCGGAGCACAAGAAAGGACCATTTGCCGCTTAGTACGTCTACCGCCTTCTCAATATTGCACTCGATTACTACAGGGTCCTTCGGAACGTAGTTGCTTGTCGTCATGGCCTTGAAATCCCTCTCTTTCGATCTTCATCCGGTCGCTTCATTAATAGTATAGCAAAAAGAGGCGCTGTGGAACTACGCCTCTGCATGCAGCCGACTCGATTTGGTTAATCTAACAGCTATATATAATAGTAGAAAAAGATTTACACGTTATCGCGGAGAGCCTGTCGTATTGCCGCTGAACTGTTCTGTCTTCACGCCATTCTTCTGGCCGTTGTTGCGGTCTGCGCCAGTCGTGTCTGGATTGATCTTGCCAATGCTGGCAGGTAGCTTATTGCCTCCGGCGAATTGGTTCGATACAAGCGCGTTGAAGTCGCTGACATATGGAGTCAATGATTCATTCAGCCATGCCTTCTGCGCATAGGCGACGAACCGATTGACGTACTGACGGTTAGCAGATACATAAACGTTTTTCGCTCGAGGCGCAAACTTGCTCACCTTAGTGACGATCGCATGTTTCAATGCATCTGGCAGCTCCGTATGATCGTTCACCGTCATCGCGTGGCCGTACGGCGTAGCCAGCTCACGATTATCCCAGTAAGAGCTGCCGGTTGTATGGTTGTAGACGCCTTCGTTCGCGCCGCCCAAGTTCTGCTCGCGTTTCGAGCGGCCGCCGCTCTTCGTACGGATCGCCGTATCGTTGAAGACGATCGCGACATAAGCGTTCTGATTGGTGAGCATGACTAGCGCAGTGGAAATGCCGTTGATCTTGCCGACCTCCTTGGAGATCTTGGAGCTGTATTCGAAAAATTGATTATCGTGATTGCCTGAAGATGCTGATAATGCGCCATAGGAACGTGCCCGGTCGTCGACGAGAGGACGTTCCGTGCCGCTGCGCGTCCCGTATGAGTTTGATTTGTACCCGTGAGGCTCATACTTATAGCTGCTGCATCCGCTCGACAGAACCGCAACGCCAAGAAGCAGCATGAAGATGCGGGCCGGGGTGGATGCACTAAACCATTTGTTCATGCAATGGACCTCCCTTAACGATTACTGTACTGTTAGAGTTCGTCGGCACGGCCGAAATATACGTAAATAAGTGCATACATAATTGACCATTGATTCGGTGCACAATGTATAGAGGGAATATGTCGTTTATTGTCACTTCAGGGGGTTGGATAAGCACAAAAATGGAGGGGTGTAAATGCCCCAAAACCCTTGTAAAACCAACATTTTTGGCGGCTTTGAGAACAATTTGTGAACTCTTTCTGAAACGTTGACAAATACATCCTCCAACTTTATATTTAATAAAGTGATTTAATGCAGAAGTTGTAAAACATCTCTAGAACACGCAGTTTGCCGCCTTTCCACGCCATCAGATGCAACTGCGAAAACGTAAAAAGTGGGGTTGATGAATGATGAAACGGTGGAATGTAGGAAAGCGCCTTCTGCCGCTCTTTGCCGGTATGATGCTATTGCTGTCGGCGTGCGGGCGTGCAGACCTTTCGACACTGAACCCGCAGGGTCCAGTAGCGGAAGAGCAATTCGATTTGATGAAATTGGCGATTTCGATCATGATTATCGTGGTCATTATCGTATTTGCGATTTCGTTGTACGTCATTGTTCGTTTCCGTAGACGTCCAGGGGATAAGATTCCTGTACAGGTCGAAGGAAACCATAAGCTTGAGATTATCTGGACGGTTATTCCGCTGATTCTCCTTGTTATTCTCGGTGTACCGACGGTTAACTCCGTATTCGGTCTGGCGAAGGATTACTCGAAAGATCCGGAAGCTATTCAAGTCGAAGTAACTTCGCACCAATTCTGGTGGGAATTCTATTATCCGCAGTATGACATACATACGGCACAAGAGCTTGTCATTCCGACAGGCAAGAAGATTGCGGTTACGGCTGTTTCCGGCGACGTGCTTCACTCGTTCTGGATTCCATCGCTCGCAGGCAAGATCGATACGAACCCAGGCACGGCTGTTGCAAGCGGTACGGCGAACGCTAACAAAATGTTCTTCGAAGCGCCTAAAGCCGGTGTTTACCTTGGTAAGTGCGCAGAGCTTTGCGGCCCATCCCACGCACTGATGGACTTCAAAGTTAAAGCAGTAGATGAAGCATCGTTTGACCGTTGGACGGCCGCGCAGAAAGCGCCAGTTGCACTGCCAAGCGATCCGGCGATCAAAGATTCACTCGTTAAGAACTGCTTGAGCTGCCATGCTATCGGCGACCAAGGCGTTCTGGTGTACCCGAACCTGACGGATATCGGCAGTCGTTTGACGGTGGGCGGTATTCTCGTCAATACCGACGAAGCGAAGTATGACAACGAAGGTACAACGTACGAGAACTTGAAACGTTGGATCGAAGATCCACAAGCGGTCAAGCCTGGTACGCTCATGCCGAAGGTTGAGCTTTCCGAGCAAGAGATCGATGGTATTGCGAAGTACTTGTCTGAACTGAAAATCGACTACGAGAAATAAGCATCAGGAGAATTAAAAGGGGGCATTAACCTTGGCACATGCGCATGCGCACACGGTCAAACGCTACAAGGGCCTGATGGACTGGCTGACGACCGTAGACCATAAGAAAATCGGTATTTTGTACTTGCTTGCCGGCGGGTTCTTCTTCCTTGTCGGTGGTCTGGAAGCAATAATGATTCGGATTCAGCTCTGGAGACCGCTTAACGACTTCGTTAGCGCGGATACATTCAATGAGCTCCTAACGATGCACGGTACGACAATGATCTTCCTTGCAGCGATGCCAATGCTGTTCGCGCTTATGAATGCGGTTATTCCGCTTCAGATCGGCGCGCGGGACGTTGCATTCCCGTTCGTTAACGCACTTGGCTTCTGGACGTTCTTCGCTGGCGGCGTTCTGCTGAATGTCAGCTGGTTTACAGGCGGCGCTCCAGACGCAGGTTGGACATCCTATGTTCCGCTTGCAAGCCCGACTTACAACACGGATTATGGCGTTGACTACTATGTCATCGGTCTTCAAATCGCCGGTATCGGTACGCTGGTCGGCGGTATTAACTTCCTGGTAACAATCATCAACATGCGTGCGCCAGGCATGACGTTCATGCGTATGCCAATGTTCACGTGGACAATCTTCATCACGTCGGCGTTGATCTTGTTCGCATTCCCAGCACTGACGGTTGGTCTGGTTGCACTGATGTTCGACCGTTTGTTCGATGCTAACTTCTTCGAAGTGGCAAATGGCGGTAACGCCGTTCTATGGGAGCATATCTTCTGGATCTTCGGACACCCTGAAGTATACATTCTCATTCTTCCTGCATTCGGTGTTATCTCTGAAGTAATCAGTACGTTCTCGCGTAAGCGTCTGTTCGGATACAGCTCCATGGTATTCGCTACTGTACTGATCGGCTTCCTCGGCTTCATGGTATGGGCTCACCACATGTTCACGACGGGTCTTGGCCCAGTGGCGAACGCGCTGTTCTCCATCGCTACGATGCTGATTGCCGTACCGACAGGTATCAAGATCTTCAACTGGCTGTTCACGATGTGGGGCGGCTCCATTAAGTTCACGACTGCGAACTTGTTCGCAGTAGGCTTCATCCCGACATTCGTAATGGGCGGCGTTACGGGCGTAATGCTCGCGGCAGCGCCAGCCGACTTCCAGTACCATGACTCGTACTTCGTTGTCGCGCACTTCCACTACGTTATCGTTGGTGGTTTGATCTTGGGTATTTTCTCCGGTCTCCATTACTGGTGGCCGAAGATGTTCGGTCGTATGCTGAACGAAACGCTCGGCAAGATGACGTTCTGGACATTCTTCATCGGTTTCCATATGACGTTCCTGATTCAGCACTTCTTGGGTCTGCTAGGTATGCCACGTCGTATCTACACGTACCTGGATGGTCTGGGCTTCAACGAAATGAACTTGATCAGTACGATCGGCGCATTCTTGATGGGTCTCGGTACGATCTTCTTCATTACAAACATCATCGTAACTTCGATCAGCGGCAAGAAAGCTGCCGCAGATGCTTGGGAAGATGGCCGTACATTGGAATGGACGATTCCTTCGCCAGCTCCAGAGTACAACTTCGCGCAAACGCCGCTTGTTCGTGGCTATGACGCATTCTGGAAAGAAAAAATGGATGGCCATAAAGAGATGACGCCAGCTGAACCGCTGGGATCGATCCACATGCCATCGCCATCGATTCTTCCTTTGTTCATGTCGATTGGCTTGTTCATTGCAGGTCTGGGCTTCATGTACCACAACTACTATGTTGGTGGCGGCGGACTTGCCCTTACGTTCCTCTGCATGCTGATCCGTTCTTTGAAGGATGATCATGGCTTCCATATCGAGCCAGATGAGCTGCAAGATAAGGGGGTAAAAGCATGAGCGCACACTCGCACGTAGAAGGACAACTTCCACATGAGCCGGAGAAGGCTACACTGGAAGGACGCAATAAAGTACTTGGCTTCTGGTTGTTCCTAGGCGCTGAGGTCGTACTGTTCGGTACGTTGTTCTCTGCTTTCCTAGCACTTCGCGATAAAGTTGGCGACGGTAACCCGACTGCTGACGAACTGTTTAACCTTTCGACCGTTGCAATTGCAACGTTCATCCTGTTAACGTCCAGCTTGACGAGCGTATTTGCTACTCAAGCGATGCATGCCGGCAAGAAAACGGCAATGATCAACTGGTTGATCATTACAGTCCTGTTCGGTCTTGGCTTCTTGGGTCTCGAGATTTACGAGTTCGCTGAATACGTTCATGAAGGCCATGGCTTTACGACAAGTGCTTTCAGTTCATCGTTCTATACGCTGGTCGGCTTCCACGGCGCCCACGTTGCATTCGGTGTTCTCTGGATTAGCATTATCATCGGTCAAGTGTTCAAGAAAGGCCTTACGGTTGTTACGGCACCGAAGATTTATGTATCAGGTCTGTACTGGCACTTCATCGACGTCGTGTGGGTATTCATCTTCACAGTCGTGTATCTGATGGGAAAGGTGGGCTAAGTCAATGGCTGCAGTTAACCATTCCGCAACGGAAGAGACGAAGAAACGCCACAAGCACGAAGGACCACAGAAGCACATCGTTGCTTACATCATGTCCCTGCTGCTTACTCTGATTGCTTTCGCAGCTGTAATGGCTGGCGAAGTGAATGCTTCGTTCATCATCTTCATTCTGCTGATGATGGCTGGCCTCCAAGTGTTCGTTCAGATGGGCTTCTGGATGCACATGAAGGATAAAGGTCATGGGTATGCGATAATCGCTATTCTAGGCGGTATCTTTATCGCAGGCACCATGATCATCATGGCTGAGTATTGGGCTTGGTGGTAATCGTATATAAAGCAAGAGGGTCCGAGAAAATCGGGCCCTCTTTTTTTGTGAGTTTTAAAGGGGCCCGGCCCCTTTGACCCCGGAAATTATGATAGGGGCTAAGCCCCTTATACCCCGTAAAAACCTATTTATTTAAAAAGTTTCTACCCACCCAAACCCTCCCTGCAAGGGAGGGCCCCAAAGGTCATGTGACCTCTGGACTCCTCACAAGGACGCGGCTTTGATCATTTAGGTTCGTGTGCCCGCTCTTGCCGCCTTGCGGCAAAGCTTCTGGATTACTGTATCTAGATATGTTATTGCGTCTGCATCCTTTGTTCGATCGTGTGCACCTGTCACCGCCCATTAATGAGACTAAGGGAGGGTCCCAGGGGTTCTTAGCCTAGACTCCTTAGGGGAAGAGCTGTTGATCGAACGTATTATATCAATTAGCCAAAAGTAAAGCGTGTCCCGCAGGGACGAAAGCGAGTATTGGCACGTATGCTGCGCGTACTCGAAATCGTATGCCCCTCCACTAACGCTCCTAGATCCCACTGGCGTATAGCGTGTCCCGCAGGGACGTAAGCGAGCACATGTGCAATCGTATCTAAGCGAGTCCTTAGGGAGTCCAGAGGGCATCGCCCTTTGGGGCCCTCCCTAGCAGGGAGGGTTTGGGTGGGTAGAGCAACTGGTTTGAAGAGGGGATCAGGGGCGGAGCCCTTTGTTTTGTATATTAGGGGGCTGGGGGCGCAGCCCCTCCAGAATTCGGGGTTTAAGGGGCAGAGCCCCTATAATATGAGGGGTCAAAGGGGCGAAGCCCCTTAAAGTCCTCCCTTGAGGGAGGACTAAGACGGGTGCAATCCTTGACAATATGATGAACGGCAGGGCAAGAACGCCGCTTTCGGTAGGAGTTCACAATTGCTTATGCTATACTAGGCATGTCCCGGTTATGACCGGATTGGCTAACAGGAATGGGATATGAATTGTGGGGGTTATCCATGCTCGGTTTGCTGCAGTATTTTACGTTCAGAGAACAATGGAGTCCAATGTTTCTATTCGCAACGGCAGCGGTTGTCATTCTTTATTTGTATGTTGACGGACCCTATCGCCGCAAGCATTCACCGGATCAAGCTGGAACGAGCGTTATGCAGAAGATCTCGTTCATCCTTGGCGCTCTTCTGTTCTATCTAGCGCAGGCAGGTCCGCTAAGCTTGTTAGGACATATGATGTTCACGTTCCATATGCTGAACATGTCGCTGTCCTATTTGCTCGTGCCGCCGCTAGTCCTACTTGGTACGACATCCTACATGTGGCGTTTGATGTTCCGCGCCTCGTGGTGGAGTAAGTTCAAGTTTCTGACGAATCCGATTTTGTGTCTTATTTTGTTCAATATGGTGTTCTCGCTCTATCACGTGCCAGTCGTACATGATTATGTCATGACGCATTACACGATTCATCGATTGTTCTATGTGGTGCTGCTGATCGCGGCATTCTTGATGTGGATTCAGGTGGTTAGTCCTGTTCCGGAATGGAATCGCTTAACGGACATGCGGAAGATGGCGTATGTGTTCGCGAACGGGGCGCTGTTAACGCCGGCGTGTGCGCTCATTATCTTCTCGGGAACGCCAATGTATGCGGTTTACAATGATCCGAATACCTGGGTGACCATGATGGGGTATTGCGTATCCGGCGATCCATCCTATCTGCTCGAGCATGGTCCAAGCTTCTTCAATCTGATGTCGCCATTGGAAGACCAACAGACGGGCGGTATTGTGATGAAGCTGCTTCAGGAAGTGCTGTATGGCTCGATTCTCGCTTATATCTTCAAGCAGTGGTTCAAGCGCGAACACGCGGATGATGACGAGAGGCCAAGCACAGGGCCGAATCCGGCGAACGGTATGACCTAAGATTTACTGGCCTTGCAGGCTAATCGCTCGTGCAGGCTCTCAGATAACGATATAAGGTGGGTTTACGCATGGACATTTATAGTATTTTTCCGACGATCAGCACTTCGTTCATCGTGATTAGTGCAATTCTCGTTGCGATCGGTTGGAACCTCGCGATCAATCGCCGGCTGGAAGCACATAAGAAGGTAATGTTCTGGGCTGCGGTTGCAGCTACGGCATTCTTCATCGTGTATACGAGCCGTACCATATTCGTTGGCAACACGGAATGGGGCGGACCGGACGATCTGAAGCCATACTACTTCGTATTCCTGATCTTCCACATTACGCTCGCAACGGTTGCGGCTGTGTTCGGCATCACAACGCTGACATTGGGCTACCGTGCTAAGTATGCGAAGCACCGCAAGTGGGGACGTGTGACGTCGGTCATTTGGTTCTTCACAGCAATTACGGGCGTAGCCGTCTACATTCTGCTCTATGTCATGTATCCGGGCGGTCATACGAAACCAGTGCTGGACGCGATCTTCGGTTAAAGCTAGGTAGGTGAAATCAAGAAGTCTTCATTGCAAGCGCGATCGACGCACTTGCGGTGAAGGCTTCTTTTTTATGCAAATATAGGTTGGAAGATGTTGACACATGGCAGAGGTGTGATTATACTGTGTATAAAGATATACACACTAAGCACACGGATGGTGACAGACGGATGAATAAGTGGGAAGGCGCATGGCATGTCGCGAAGTATGAATGGCGGAAGGATCGAGTAGGGATGGGCATTACACTCTTATTCGTCGCCTACATGCTGCTAGTGTCGCGCACGTTCTACATTGATGTATGGAGCGACCAGCTGGATCTGTCAGTCACTTGGCTTGTTGATTTCGCACAGCTTGCGATTCTGCCGCTGCTCGGGTTCCCGGCGAATCGGACGACGTTCAAAGCATGGCGCGAAGATTGTTATACACGCAGGCTGGTACAGTGGCGGGTGCTGCCGATCTCAGTGAATCAGCTCGTAATGGGGCGATTGATTCAAATTACAGGTCTACTGACAGTTGGGGTATTGCTCTACTTTGCGATTCTATATGGGAGCACGGCACACCTTCGTGAACAGCTTGGCATAGGCGCATATATCGGTTATGTACTCATCTGGTTCAGTTATAGCATTGCGATTGCAAGTATGTATTCACTCTGGGAGCAAGGCTTCTCAGGCAAAAAGTATATGATCATTTGCTTCGCTTTCGCAGCTCTTTATCTGGCAGTGGCAGCCGTTCTAGGAGCGAATGACAAGTCGGTTTCTCTATATCTGCTGGAACAACTCGCCGATGGGAACTGGTGGTATCCCGTTGTTGCCATAGTCGCGAGCGGCGCTGCCGTATACGGGTTTTATCGGCTCACCTGCAGAAGATTGCGAATGAGAAGCTTCACGCGCTGACTCATTATTCTTATACAACAATGAACTTAAGGACGAAGAAGGTGGAAGTGTGTGGCTGCCGATTCATCTCAATGAGAACAGCGCGGAGCCGATGTACCATCAGATCGAGGTGCAGCTAAGGGCGCTAATCGTAAGCGGACAGCTAACGGAAGGAACGCTGCTGCCCTCCATTCGCGAGATGGCGCAGATGTTGAAGTGCAGCGTCATTACGGTCAGGCGGGTTTATCAAGATCTGGAGACAGAAGGGCTGCTGCGGACGCGACAAGGTACGGGAACGTTCGTTGCAAGCGTGCAAGAAGAGGATCTCGGCCGACAGCGGACAGCATCGGTGATCGAGGCCGTTGAAGCTGCGGTTGAAGCTGGCATGCGGGTTCAGCTGACGAGACAAGAGATGGAGCACATTATGACTCGTGTTCTAGACGAACGATGGAAGGAGAACGGATGATGGAGACGACAGCCATATCATTAGCGGGCGTTGAACAGCATCGGGCACATTTTCGACTGGGGCCTATTGATCTGGATATTCCGGAAGGGTATGTGACGGCAATCATCGGTCCGAACGGATCGGGCAAAAGCTCGACGTTTCGCCTCCTGCTAGATCTCTCAAAGCCGGATGCAGGACAGATGACGATGTTAGGTTATCCGGTTGGACAGGGCGATGATCGGCCGTGGAAGCGGCAGATCGGGTATTTGCCGGAGGAGTCGGATTATCTCGATGATTCGATTCGAGGCGCGGAGAAGGCAGCGTTCATTCGCAAGTGGTACCCCGAGTGGGACGTGAACTTGTATCAGGATCTGCTTCGCCGGTTCGAGGTGGATGATTCCATTAAACTTGGCAAAATGTCCAAAGGGATGCGCCGCAAGTTCGAACTGGCGCTCGTGATCGCCCACAAGCCGAAGCTGCTGCTGCTCGATGAGCCGTCATCCGGTCTTGATCCAATCGCTTGGCGATCGATGATCGATATTCTCCATCGGTATATGGAGCCGGGGGATCGAACGATCCTTATGGCTTCTCACATTATAGATGAAGTGCGACGCTTGGCAGATTACATCGTATTTATGGCAAAGGGACAAATCCTTGGAAAGTACGAGAAGGATGAGCTGTTCGAGCAGTGGCAGGTTCTATATGTGCCAGCCGTGAATGACTCGGATCGGGGCAAGCTGCTTGCGATGCCTGGCGTCATAGAAGTAGAGCTCGCAGGGGTAGGCATGTATAGGGTTGTAACCGAACATGCGCCTCAGACAGAAGAAGCGTTGCAAGCTGCACAGTTCAGCATCGGCAGCAGACAGGCGCTGCAGCTGGACGAAATTTTACAAGCGTTGATGCAGAGAGGGGTTTATGCATGAATCCATTGGTAGTTGAACGAATTGTGAAGAATTACGGTGAGAAGACAGCGGTGAACGGACTTAGCCTGCAAGTAGCTGAAGGCGAAATTTACGGTCTGCTCGGCGCGAACGGCGCAGGCAAAACAACAACGATGCGGATGGTGCTTGGACTCATCTATCCGGATGAAGGTTCGATTCTATATAACGGGAAGGCTTACAGCAAGGAGCAGCTGCATAACCTCGGTTATCTCCCAGAGGAGCGCGGGCTGTATCCGAAGGTCAGGGTGGATGAACAACTCCTCTACTTGGCGCAGCTCAGAGGGATGACGAAGAAAGCGGCAGAAGATAGCTTGAAGAAATGGCTGGAACAGTTCGAGGTAGCCGAATATTACGGGAAGCGAATCGAGGAGCTGTCGAAAGGCAACCAGCAGAAAATCGGTTTCATCGCAGCGGTCATACATGACCCGCAAATTCTGATCCTCGACGAAGCGTTCAGCGGCTTGGATCCGGTCAATGTGGAGCTGCTTAAGGCAGCGGTCAAAGGACTTCGCGACAGCGGCAAGACGATTCTGTTCTCAACGCATCGGATGGAGCATGTTGAAGAACTTTGCCGCAACATTACGATCATGCACCGTTCCAATCCGGTCGTGCAGGGCGATGTGAAGGCGGTTAAGAAGCAGTATCCGCGTGAACGCGTCATGCTGGCGACAGATCGCGAAGTGACGGGGCTGGAAACGTTGGCTGGCGTACGTTATGTAACGAGACATGAGAATGTAACGGAGATCGGCATCGCATCCGAGGATACGGCGAAGCGGATTTTGCACCATGCACAGGGGCAGGCCGAAATTGAGCGGTTCGAGTTGATGCAGCCGACGCTGAACGAAATCTTTATTAAGACGGTAGGTGAGCGCAATGAGTAAATTCGGGACAGTAGTAGGGTTTACGATACGCAATAAAGTAAAGACCAAATCGTATGTCATTTCGACACTCATTCTTGTCGCTATCATAAGCGTTGTTGTGAATCTGCCTTATATTATCGATAAATTCAGTTCGGATGCGCCGGATAAAATCGGATATCTGACGGCATCGACGGAAGACGCTGTGAAGAGCAGCGTGACGCCTTCGGTCGTCGGCGATCAAATGCGAGCTTTCTTCTCGAAGCAAGAGCATCCGGATTATGAATTCGTTCCGGTGGAGAACCAGAACTCGGCTGAAGCGAACGAGAAGAAGCTGCTCGATGCGCTGTCCAATGGTGACATTGACGCGTATGCCACGTTCGAAGAGGATGGCACTTCGTTCCCGGCGATGGTGCTTCATGCAGATAAGGTATACAGCGATGCATCGAAGGCGAATATGCAGGCTGCGCTGCAGTCGATCAAGACGCAGTTCGCGCTGCAAGGATTAGGACTGACAGACGAACAACAGACCGCGTTGTTCTCACAGGCTGTCGTTGATAGCGTGAAAGTCGATGTAAGCAACGGCGAAGCTGTAGCTGATGATACGAAGGAGAAGGCAGGCGCGCTGTATGGTGTTACCTACTTGATCTTGTTCCTTCTGTTCATGACGATCATGGGCACGGGCCAACTTATTGCCACGGAAATAACGGCAGAGAAAAGCTCGCGGGTCATGGAAGTGCTCATCACCAGCGTGTCGCCGCTGACGCAAATGTTCGGTAAAATCTTCGGCATGTTCATCGTTGGTCTCGGCCAGACGGCGCTTCTCGTCGCTGCTGCCGCAATCAATCTAGCGCTGCCGCACAACGAAAGCGCGTTGAAGGACGTTGGTATTAACATCAAGGATGTGCCGGTAGATGTATTCATCTATGCCATTGCATTCTATCTGATTGGTTACTTCCTGTTCGCTACACTGTACGCTGGCGTCGGCTCGCTCGTCAGCCGGACAGAAGATCTGGGCCAAGCGGTTATGCCGCTTATGTTCCTGAACCTTGGCGGCTTCTACGTCGGCATCTTCGGCCTTAATGCACCGGATGTGATGTTCGTCAAAGTCGCGTCGTTCATTCCGTTCTTCACGCCGTACGCGATGTTCATGCGTATCGGGATGACGGAAGTGCCGGTATGGGAGGCCGCATTATCGCTGGTTGTCCTGGTCATCACAACGTTCGTATGCGGCTGGTTGTCGGCGAAGATTTATCGCACGGGCGTGCTGATGTATGGCAAACGTCCAACGATCAAAGAGCTGAGAAAAGCGATGAAAGCTTATAAACTGTAAGGACTATTAACAACAGATATATATGAGTAACGATTATAGTTAAGACAGATTACAAAATAAGTTAAGACAATTTACAATGTACTTAAGACTTTTGAGCAATAGTTTTCGACTGAGACCAGTTGTATAAGGACATTAAAGCTGTAGAATGAATGGACACTGATGTTAGAGAATAAGAATAAAAGTTGGAAATTTAACATTAAAGACGGAGATTGAATAACAGTCCACATTATTGAAAAATGGTGTGGACTGTTTTTACGTGAGAAGCTAAGTTGAAGTAACAGAAAAACCAAGGGGGAAGAGAGAGTGTGTGAATGGCTGCGTGTATAGGAGGGACATTAGAGTTGGAGATCCGATTGACTGTGAGTAATATCTACGACTGAGACCAGTTATATCAACGAATGAGACTTTTAATAGCTACGATTGAGACTAAACCAATGAAAAAAGACCTGCTGTTTATAGTACTGGTGTTGGGTGCTTCCAAGCTTGTCTGCCCGCTCGGCCAGATATTGTCCAATATCCGTTCCAGATCGACTAAGCCAGAGCCATAGACAAAGAGGTTTCTGTTTTTGACAACCCCCTTGGGTGCCGGCTGCATTACAGGGCGGTTGAAAAAGTGAAGGTAACGAAGCGAGCTTAAAAAGAGTACTAGATAAATTGAAGCTGGAAGCATCACTGGTCTATTGAAAGTGAAGGTAGCGAAGCAAGCATAAAAAGTATTAGTGTTTTGAAGCCAGGCATTCAAAAGGATGCCTGCTTTTGTTTACGTTAACTTTGGCTATAAGATGATGTGTAAGTAACAATAACGGAACTGTGGGCGGTTACAACAAAGAAAAATAGACTAATATCCCACTCTAATGGTAGCTTTGGTTTTGCATTAAAAAACAGTCCTACCAGCTTACTGCTGATGGGACTGTTTTTGATTTTGGTGGTTTTACTTTCCATCTCTTTGTGGTCTGGGGATTAAAATGTTCAAAATCTCATTTTAGGTGGTGAGAAAAGTGAATAAAAAACAATAAAATACATTTTTGTAGATAAGTTCTGTATCTACACGATTACTGATTGATTCAATCTAGTACTACATATCAATGCCAAATGAACTAACTTCAAAATGTTAGAGAAACAAGTTGGATTATTTATACAATTTATACGCAAATAAGGAGTATGGGATTATAAGGTAGGTGGTTGACAGAAAGGTACTCTTTATGATTATCGTCATATTCTTTCTAAAATTTATAGTATAAATGAACTGTTATTGAGAACTTATTAAGTCGTCTTTCGACAAAAAACACATTTTTAATTGTATAATATTGTGATATATTTTGAACGAGAAGAGAAATTATTAAATAAAGTTACTTCGATCGCAATTCACCTGGTATAACCAACTTGGTGCAGGATATCTATTTATTTCCAGTATGATTGCCGGCCGGCTTCATAAATATAACAACTTAGTAAAGGGGAATATTTATGCAAATACTAAGAAAAGTCATAGCTGGATTATGCATTGCAGCTATGTTGTGTGGTTATTTACCAAATGAATCCTTTGCCGAAAATACTGGAAGTACTCAGGTAGAAGGTGATACTAGCATCACTACCGATAGTAGCCCGAATAAAGTTATTATTAAACTTAAAAAGAACGATGCAGCAAACAATTTTACTACAAGACATAAGGATAAGGCTAAGAAGCTTAAGAAATTTAAAAAGGATATGTTTGAAGCAGATCTGACTGATGATGAGTTGGCTCAAGTCAGACTGGATCCGGGTGTTGAATATGTAGAGGTAAATGCTAATGTAAGCGTGACGAACGTAGAAGGTACTGAACTACCGGTTGAAAGCGTAACCGTTGGCGGAAATCAAGATGATTATCCGTGGGGCCTGAGAGCGATCGGTAGTGATTATTTAACTTCCTTGCAAACCGGGGAAACAGTGAAAGTAGCCGTTATGGATACGGGAATATCTAATCATCCAGAACTTAAGATAGCAGGTGGCGTTTCCTTTGTAGATGGGACAAGCTATTCGGATGATAACGGGCACGGGACCCATGTGGCTGGGACAATTGCAGCACAAAAGGATAACATTGGAGTTGTAGGTGTTTCACCTAATGTTGAACTCTATTCGGTTAAAGTACTAGATCGAACTGGAACAGGGTCATACTCTAACGTAATAAAAGGTATCGATTGGGCCATAGAAAATAATATAGATATCGTTTCTATGAGCTTCGGAGGACAAGTGTTCAGCCAAGCATTACATGAATCTATTAGTGCTGCTGAACAAGCTGGAATTATCGTGGTGGCTGCAGCGGGTAATCAAGGTTCTAGCGAGGAGGGCGTACTTTACCCTGCAAAGTTTGATGAGACAGTTGCTGTTGGAGCAATAAATAAACAATATACTAGGGCGTCGTTCTCAGGTATCGGAAGTGAACTTGATATCGTAGCGCCTGGAGTAGATGTATTAAGCACTACCTTTGATGGAAAATATGCAGAAATGTCTGGAACTTCGATGGCAGTTCCTCATGTTACTGGTGCACTTGCTGTTTTGATCTCTAATAATCTAAATCCGAATGAAGCTGTTGACAGACTGCTATCTACTGCAACATCACTAGGATCAGAGGAGGAATATGGTAAAGGTTTAGTGAATGTTCCAAGGGCTTTGGGACTCGTAAATGAGCCACTGCCTTTGGTCATTGATGATAAAGAAGATCAACCAATAGATTATGAACTGCCTGAAGTCGAACGGCCGGCTTCAAGTACTGAATCTTCCATAAAGAAACTTACGGAATTATCCAAATATATCGTAAGCCTTAAGGATATGATCCTTGAAAAAGGTGACATAACTAGTGCAAAGCTCATTGAGCAAGAATACAACTCATTATTGAATATTCATAACGAATTGAGTCAATTACCGGATCAGATTGCCCAGTTCGATAAAAGTGATCATGCTGCACTCGCATCGATGGTAAACCAAAATTATGAAGATAAAGAACAGGAATATATCAAACTAGAATCCCAATACATGCAACTTGCAGTCAAGGCTAGGGAGATATTGAAGGTTAAGGTGGGGGCCGATTCTGAACTAATTTCGCAGAGCTATAATAAATATGGTGATAACCAAACCATACTTCCCGGAAACGACGCACTTGTGTACCTGTTTTTGGATACGCCGAAATCCGAAATTAATATAACCGTTTACCCTTTAGACAATCCTAATAATATCGTAGCAAGTGAAACATATACGGATGCTTCCGCAGATACATTTCTACATTACTTTTGGCAAACTACAAGTAATATATTGCCAGGAACTTATATCATCCACTGGCATTATCCAGAGGCTCCTGAATGGGATGATTATTTCACCGTAAATGTTGTTACGACTTCTTCGATTGAAACATTAGATTTGAATAGTCCTATCGATAAAAGCCTACCTGCAGGGACAAGTCAGACATTTAAATTTACACCTAGTAGTACTGCTGTGTACAGACTATATACGAGTCCTTATGGCGGAACTGTAAGCTATAATGATACTGTGTTGGAATTATACTCAGATCCTGATTTAACGGACCTGCTGTCATCTAACGATGACTTTAACGGAACAACTTTTTCTGAGATCAAGGCTACGCTTACAGAAGGGGTTACATATTACATCCTCTTGAAGCATTACAATAGCAACGGTGAGATTTACACTCGTATAAATGTGGCCCTGGATACGCCTGCTTATCCGAATATTACTCTTGATGTTCCAGAGGATATCAATAAGTCTGCAGGTCAGAGTAGTGTGTATAGTTTCACGCCAAGTAAAACTGGAATGTATCGTTTCTTTACGGGTTACTATGGTGGAAATAGCGGAAGTGGTTCCAGTGATACAGTACTGTATCTCTACAGCGATATTGACCTAATGAACCAAATTGGCTATAGCGATGACTCGAACGGTACAAGGTTCTCTGATTTCTATGTATGGTTGCAAACTGGTGTGGAATACCATGTTAAATTGATAGGATATAACAATAGCGCCGTTAAGGCACGACTCACTGTAACTACGCTATTTACGCAATACCTAACCCAAACGGAAGACTCTTCAGTTGACGTAAGTCTACCAGACGGAACCTTTGAGGTCTATCGCTTAGCACCATCTAAATCGGGTCAATACCTTGTCTACACTAGCCCCTATGGGGGAGAAGAAATTAAAATCAACGATACAAGGTTAAGTATATATTCTGATGAAGCGCTAACCAATAGGATTGCTTACGATGACGACTCGAATGGAAATCTATATTCGAGGATTAGCGTAAGTCTTGAGGCCGGTGTAGATTATTATCTAAAAGTTAGCCCATATAACAGCAGCTCATCGTTTAAAGCAAGGCTCTCTTTCTACTATGGTGATGGTTTCACCCCTGTAACAAATAGAGAGAATTATGAAATATCCAACGATAACTATCTTGGGAAAATTTCATATTATAAATTTACTACCCCTACTGAGGTAGGGGCGGGAAATTATCGTTTCTATACATCCCCTTACCAAGGAATAGGTCCTAATAACGATACTGTAATTGACATCTATTCTGACGCAGATTTAACGACACTCATTGCGAGTAATGATGACGTGTCTGAGAACCCTTACGGAAGCAACTTCTCAAAAGTGGAACTCTCACTGGCTAGTAATACGACTTACTACATTAAAGTGAAATCTCGTGACACCTTCGGTTCTGTCCATGCCCGGTTCACGGTCGAAGACGACTTTGATTCAACCCCTGCACTTGCATCACCTGCTACATGGGAACAAATTTATTCACAAGAACTTTCTTCTCGCTTTGATATAGATTATTTCAAAGTAGATGTTACAGAGCCTACATCCGTCCATTTGAACGTAACGGTTAATACGATTACTTTAATGGATAGTAACAGCAATGTGATAGGCATCTTTACTCCTGATAACGTGGATTCGTTTGATATCACTGCCGGAACATACTATGCGAAGGTAGCCTTTAACGAAGACTATGCAAGTAACCTATTAACGGCATCTGATGCAACAACAACATCTGCTGTAAGCTATGAAATTTCGCACAAGCAGGCTACTGTCAGTTACAGTTCTGATGGTATCGCTCTACAAACGGTTAATGCCTATATAGACCCATCAAAGCCTAGTCTCACGGACTACGCAACAATCACTTGGAGCTACTCTAACGATCATTATAAAACGCTGATCCAAGTTATCGACCAGCAGAATTATGTCATTTATGAAGAGGAAAGGGGCCTCCTTGAAGGCAGTTGCACACCTTATGGCGCACCTGCTTATGTCAAAATAACTCCATGTAAACATTCATTTGAATGGAGTGGGAGAGTAAACCGAAATGTATCCAGGGCTATTCCAGTCCTTGACGTATACAATGGGGATCTGGAGTATTATTATGCCAAAAACGGCAGGTATACCGTCAAAATCGCGCCGATGCCGCCTGACAAGTATTCCCGACACGCATCTGTTCAAACCGTTACTGTCATCAATCAGGCGACAACGTTAGATGGAATCATTCCTGCTCCGCCGACTAAAATGCAAAAAAAGACCAAATTGGTGGACGTAACGGCAGGCAATAAAGATGAGTGCGTGGAGTGCTACAATTATTTCAGCAAATATATATGGGACAAAGCATCTCCGAGGGGTCCAGAAAACCAGTATGACGAATGGTCAGAATCCATTTACGGATTAAACGGGATTGAACGGTTCTGGAAAAGCGCAGAGCTGTTCGTCTACGATGATAGTAAATCGGTGATCACAAATGTTCAGAACCTTTCATCTATAGCGGGCATTTTTGTACCTATTTTTGATGCAGCCAATTCGGTTGTATATATGATGAAAGGAGAATACGTCAACGCGAGCATATCAGCCATTTCCGCCATTCCTTTCGTTGGGGAGGGAATAGCGGCGGGGTCTAAGATTGCGGGGGTTAAGCTTGTACGTAGAATTCACAACTTAGAGGCCTGCATTAATTGTTTTACTGCTGGTACGAAAGTAACGACACCAGCCGGTGAAGTATCTATCGAGAACATCAAGGTTGGAGATCTGGTACTTTCGAAAGATCCAGTCACAGAAGCAACAGCGTATAAGTCGGTTGAACAACTGTTCCAGAAAGAAATCGAGGATTCTTGGAAAATCACCGCGGGCGGAGAAATCATCACAACTACATCGGAGCACCCATTCTGGATACTAAATAAAGGTTGGGTATTAACCAAAGATTTGGTTGTAGGGGATCAGTTCGAAACTTATGACGGCAGCAAAGTATTCGTTGAAAACATTGAAAACGTGCAAGAACACAATGTTGTCTACAACTTTGCCGTCCAAGACTTCCATACCTATTATGTCACCAATCTAAAAATTTTAGCGCATAACACAGCTTGCTTGACCGCTGCGGACTATATCGCTAAAAATGTTTCACAATACACTTCTCGTCAAACGACTGTTACATCAGGAAATATTCTGGCCAAAGAATTGGAAAAAGTTGATATTCACGCTCCAAGCATTCCTGGAATTGACAAATGGGATGCACATCATATTGTTCCTCAAAATATAAACAACAATCCAAACATAGAATTAGCTCAAAAAATTCTGAAAGAGCACGATATCGATATTAACTCCGCAGCCAATGGTGTATGGCTGCCGAAGCGAAAAGGTGAGTCGGCGATCGATATTGACGGGACAATGGTTGCGACCCATAACGGCTATCACATCTACGACTACTTCAAATATGTCGCAGACAAGCTGAATGCTGTCCGGTACAACAGAGATGACGTTCTAGATGTTATTGAATCAATCCGTGAAGAGCTATTAACGGGTCAAAAGCGATTGGCAAATCTTACAGACAAAACGGAATTTTACCCTTAAAGAAATTAAGAATTTTACACACTCTCTGTGCGATAATAGTATTATCGTACAGAGAATCTATAATTAGAGAGGGATGAGACCTTGAAAGTGTGGGAGCTTGACAGCGGGAGTAAAGTTCAAATTACGACTACAGATTTTAAAACTGACTTCAATGGTTATTTTGATTCGCAGTTTCGAGGGAACCCGGTAGAGAAGTGGAAAGAAATTGAGATGGAAATTTACAAAGGGAAAGGAGTCGCTTGCGATTCATTATCCTTTGTCTCGGGAAAATTAATATGGAGCAAGAAGGCCATTGATCTGCTGCAGTCTGTTCTTCACGGCCGCGTAGAGATTTTACCCTTGCAGCTGGAGGACTTTCCAGTCGCTGCAGTCAACGTTATAAACGTTGTCGATGCCATTGACCGCGAACAAGCTGTAGAGGAGACATTAAAAAGCGGCACATTCATTGGCTATAAATCCTATGCTTTCCATCCGGAGCGGCTTCAGGATCAGTATATTTTCAAAATTCCGCAGCAGCTCAGCACGAAAGTTTTCGTTACCGATGCATTTAAGGAGCTCGTAGAAAGCCATCGGCTGAAAGGTTTTGTATTCCGTGAAGTATGGACAACAGAGCACGTAATCACTCCACAACTGGCGGTCCCGGAGTCTGTGCCGCAGTCACCTGAGTACACTTTCGCAGAGGCGATGAAGATCGTGGAAGAAGGAAAGTGGGCAATTGTCAGCGACAATTATAAATGGCAAAAAAAAGCGAGCGGGAAAGTCGTATTGGGGGACAGGCTTCCGGATGGAACGTATGCTTGGTCCGTGCCGGTGTATATTCCTATTCCAATGTTAGAGATGAAATGGAAGCTGTCTCCTCGATCCGACATATAAGAATAGAGCAAGGCTTTATGTGGCGTTTGACCTTTTATGGGGTCGAACGCCTTTTTTAGGACCACTGGTCGGTACAATTGTGTCACCTCACGAGAAAGTCTCAGTTGTAAACATTAGAATAACGGTAAGTCTCAATTGAAGATACAACAAGTCTCAATCGTAGCCATTAGAACGGTCGATTTCACCAATTCTTAGTCCTAGTTGTAACTATTACGCACAGATATATCTGTGCATAATAGTTACGACTGAGACTAGTTCTAACAACGATTGAGACTTTTAATAACTGCGATTGAGACTAAATTTACATTCGAGGGTTATTACTTGAGCGTTAGGCCGGCCGGCCATCCTTTTAAGGATGTGCCGGCCTTTTTCTGTAATTGAATACTCGATAATGTTGGATATTATAGCAATGGGGTGGAGTATAAAGTGGTTCAAATGCGGCGGTAATTAAAGAAACATGTTACGCAAACGACAGCAGCTATGAGTACCGGGCGGTGCTAGAGCCGTATTGGGAATGGAACCATCAGCCGAGAGCCGACAAATGGTCGTTAACGGAACGGCCGGGTCACTTGCGTCTATACGCATGCCAACCGATAGAGAAGGGTAACTTCTTTACCGTCTGCAACGTCATTACGCAACGAGCGTTCAGAACCGTTCACAATGCGGCAACCGTAAAGCTGGATATCGGCGGCATGGCGGACGGGCAGGAAGCGGGGCTTTGCCATTTTGCCCAAACCTATTGCACGATCGGCGTTCATCAACAGAATGGGACACGGGTACTGAAGTTCAGCCATTCGGGTGCGGTTGGATGGGGGCTAGATGTGCCGGGGGACACGCTGTGGTTAAGTTCGGTGTGGGACAAAGACGGAATCAGTCGGTTCGAATATAGCTTCGACGGGGTCCATTTCACGAGCTTCGGAGATACCTACCAGCTGGGATGGGGGAATTACAGGGGAGATCGGATCGGGGTTTATAGCTATAACTGCGAGAGTGAACAGGGTTATATCGATGTAGACCGATTTGTTTATGAGGTCACAAACCATGCATAAAGGGAGTGAAGAAGGAATGAAATCGCCATTGTTCAGAGACCCAATCTATGACGGGGCAGCAGATCCTGTCGTCATATGGAACCGGCAGGCCAAGGAGTGGTGGATGATTTATACGAACCGCCGGGCAACGGTGGAGGGTCCGAAATTCGGCTGGGTGCATGGCACCGATCTCGGCGTTGCTTCTTCATCGGATGGCGGAGCAACCTGGCTATACCGGGGAACCTTGGAAGGTCTCGAAACAGAATGGGGCAGAAATACGTTCTGGGCGCCTGAAATCATTTGGCATGACGGGCTCTACCATATGTATGTCACATATGTCCACGGCGTACCGATAGATTGGACGGGCAAGGCTCGTATCAGGCATTATACAAGCCCTGACCTCATTCGTTGGGAGTTCCAGTCCACACTTGGAATTAGTGAAGAGAACGTGATCGATGCCTGCGTGTACCGGCTGCCGGACGGCACGTTTCGAATGTGGTTTAAGCAGTGGAATCATACCTATGCTGCCGAGAGCAAGGATCTGTATGATTGGCGGCCGATTGGTCCGGTGATAACCGAAAGAGGCCACGAAGGGCCGAATGTTTTCCGCTTGGGCGGTTATTATTGGATGATCATAGACGAGTGGCGCGGTCAAGGCGTGTACCGCTCGAATGATCTTGAGACGTGGGAACGAAACGGCCTCATTCTCGATCAACCTGGCATTCGTGCGGAAGACGGGACGATCGGCCTTCACGCCGATGTAGTCGTACAAGGAGAAGAAGGGTATATCTTTTATTTCACTCATCCTGGCCGTGTTCATGGGCACAATGAAGATTCGGGCTATGAAACGCGCCGCTCGTCCATTCAGGTTGCCAAGCTGGAAGTGATGGACGGCGTGCTGATCTGCGACCGCGACAAGGAGTTTGAGCTGAATCTTAGGGCGGAAGATTGATCTTCAAAGGCAGGCGAAAGGAGACTTCCCATAAAATCGTCTTCGGATATCTACACAGCGGACCTGGATGCTCTTCGGCTTGAGATCGAAAATAAGCGCAGGGAGCTGAATCTAATCGAGGAATCGTTGTCGCTGTATTCACAAGAAGTTGTCAAGGTATCTCAACGATTGGATACGTTAATCGTTCTGTACTTACAGGCGGCTAGGCTGCTACGTTTCAATGAAGAGCGAGCCTCAAGCCGAAAGCGTGGCGATGGCAATGGTCATGATATTGACCGGAGAATTATTTGATAAATCATCCAATTCGGGATTGATCAGCCGGCTAAAGCCGGCGTAGCTCGTGCAATGAAAATCCTAAAACTGACCAATCGGATGTAGGATTTTTCACAAATAAATCCCCGAATCAATCCTCTCGTATGATGAATAACTATGATGACTACAAAATAAGTATCCATCCCTTTACAATGATTAGGGGAGTAGGTATGGACGCAGATATGGCAGTTCTCGTAGAAGAAGTAATGATTTTGGATACAGACAGAGTTGGTTGCCAGAAAAGGCAGGCCGGGTAGAGATTCAATTCTAGTAATCTTTTACTAGTTATCAGCATACTTCTTTTAGAAAAACGAAAGTGCCCGTCTTTGCTATTTATGTAAAGACGGGCGCTTTTTTGTTGTTCTTACAACTGCCTCCAATCATTAAACAACTTTATTTTCATTCCGGGCATTTTGCTACCCTACGCGAGAAGGGATATTTGTTGACCAACAAGAAGAAATTGAGCAGGTTGTTCAATTTTTAATCAGGGTGGCCTTAGATGCAAACACTGTTTGTATCTACGTAGTCATCTTTGATATTTACATCGTTTCGTGCCCACGGGAGAAGATCTCGAGGATCTTATTAGTATTGGCACGATCGGCCTCATCAAGGCGATCGAGAGTCTCAATTGTAAACATTAATATAACGGAAAGACTTAAATGATGTTATAACAAGTCTCAATTGTAGCTGTAAAAACGGCCGATTTGATCGCTTTTTAGTCTCAGTTGTAACTATTACGCACAACAACAATAGCAGCTGTGAGTAATATCTACGACTGAGACCAGTTATATCAGCGAATGAGACTTTTAATAGCTGCGATTGACACTGAAGGAGCTGAAGGAACGATGAAAAAAGGGCTTCTGTTTTTTGGAATGGTATTCGTGCTGCTTCCGAGCTTAATGTCTCGTACAGGGATAGAAATGAATGATTTTACTGAGGGACTCATGATGGGAATCGGTGCCGTAGCCTGTGTAGCGGGACTGTTGAAAGCAAAGATAACTAGGCAACAAGCGTAAAGGTTAATTACAAAGTGAAAGCCGGTCATCCAATTGAGGATGTGCCGGCTTGTTTTTTTATTTTCTATAGATCCGGCTCATGTATTCCGATGGCGAGCAACCCATTATCTTACGAAACACTCTACTGAAATAAAAGGGGTTTTTAAATCCAAGCAAATCACTGATTTCTGAAACATTGCGTTGGGAATCTTTCATAAGTGCGATTGCTTTGTTCATGAATAGTCGGGCGTTGTACCCGTGAATGGTAGATCCTGTTTTCAGTTTGAAGATTTCGCACAGATAGCTGTAATTCATATCGAGACTAGCCGCAAGGTCCTTGGCGTTGATCTCATAATTATTGTTGTTCCCCAGATAATCGATAATTCGCAGAACCGTACGGTCGGATTTGGTTGGAGGGCGTTCTTTCATAGATTCTTGATATAGCTTTAAGTACAGCTCCATGGTTTGCAAGCTCAGGGAAAGTGCCCGAGTGGGATCGGAGGAATGAAATAATTGAATAAGAGCAGCCAGTTTATTTTCCAATCCTTTCGTTTGAGACAGCGCTCCATGTTTGGGTAGCGCAATGAGCTTTCGATAATCTTCCTGTTGCACATCCATGACGGTAGGGGAGGCAAACAGCTTAGTACTATTCAAATCATGCACCGTATCCCCGTCCCCATTTAAATGACCGAAAAAATGAATCCAATACCAGGATGTTCCTGCAGGCGTTTTTGGCTCTCCCCAGTGAGACCTTCCGCTTTTTAAAAAGAGGAACTGCCCTTTATTGACAATATACTCCAACCCTTCTTCCCATACTTCCATCTGGCCCTCGGCGACAAAGAGAAAAACATCCCAATCGAGCATTCGACTCGGGTGCGTGTACAGGTTATTTGTCGTGTGAAATCCCAAATCTTTGATTTTAAGGATCTGATCAAAGCGTAAAATAACTTCATGCACATGAATAATCCCCTTTATTTTGACGCGGTATTGCTAATTGTAAGATGCCCCTCGTAATTTGTATATAACTTTGATAAACCCAAATATAAGATATGCAATCCAAAGGGAGGGAATTCAAAGCGTGGACTTTTCCCTTTAAAATGGGGGTGTTGCAAGAAGGATAGACAATCGCGAAAATAGGGGGAATCAATAATGTTCGTCAATTTTAAACTTGATGAAGTCAAGCTGACCGACCAAACCTTTGCTTATCGAAGAGCGCTCGTAAAAACGTATCTATCTGAATTTAACGTGGATCGCCTTATGCATAATTTTAAGATCAACGCGGCTATCCCGTCGAATGCGGAACCCTTAGGCGGCTGGGAAGACGGCGAGTGCGGTCTGAGAGGTCATTTTGTGGGACATTTCCTCTCGGCTTGTGCCAAATTTGCTTTTGCCGATCCGGACGGACTGTTAGAAAGCAAGGCATCCGCGATCGTTGACATCATGGAATTATGCGCCCAACCAAGCGGATATCTGAGCGCGTTCGAGGAAGAAAAGCTGGATATTTTAGAATTAGAGGAAAATAGAAATGTATGGGCGCCTTATTATACTCTACACAAAATAATGCAGGGTTTAGTCGACTGTTATTGCTATTTGGGTAACGCCAAGTCCTTGCATCTTGCCGTTAACTTAGCCCTTTATGTTTATCGGCGATTCGAGAAGCTCTCTTATTGGAAGATCGATGGAATTCTTCGCTGTACAAAATTGAATCCGGTGAATGAATTCGGGGGGATAGGCGATACGCTCTATACTTTGCATGATTTGACGGGGGATGATCGACTGTTCGAGCTGGCGAACAAGTTCGACAGGATGTACTTTGTGGATAGGCTTGAAGCGGGACACGACATACTTGAAGATCTTCACGCCAATACGCATCTTCCCATGGTCATTGCAGCCATGCATCGGTTTTCGATCAGCGGTGAAACGAAATACAAAGAAATGGCCATACATTTTTATCGATTTCTGCAAGGAAGGACCTTCGCCAACGGTAATAGCAGCTCCAAGGCTGCTGCTTATATGCAAGGCGGCGTCTCTGAGAAATCAGAGCATTGGGGAGGCTTCGGTAAGCTTGGGGATGCTTTAACCGGCGGCGAAAGCGAAAGCTGCTGCGCTCATAATACGGAGAAAATTGTGGAGCGATTGCTTGAATGGTCCGGGGCGGTTGAATATCTGGATCATCTGGAGACGCTGAAATATAATGCCGTCTTGAACAGTGCAAGTGCAAAAACGGGCCTCTCGCAGTACCATCAGCCTCTTGGCAATTGTGCGATTAAGAAATTCAGCGAGCCCTATGATTCTTTCTGGTGTTGTACCGCGTCCGGCATCGAAGCGATGAGCGAACTTCAAAAAAACATCTGGTTTAAATACGAAGATACGATCGTGCTTAATGCTTTTATTTCTTCTACGGTGATCTGGAGAGAGCAGAAAGCGGTTATCTCGCAAACAAGCGAATTTCCTAACAAACTAACTTCTAGGCTCGTCATCGAAGTTACAGAACCTACGTCATTTAAGCTGTTGCTGAAAAGACAAGCCATCAAAGGGATTAAAATCAATGGCATGCCTATCGATGTCATGGAGGACAACGGTTATATCATCGTAGAGCATACTTATCATAATCGTGATTTCGTCGATATCGATATCCGTGCTGATCTGAAACTGGTTCCGCTTCAGGGCTCCGAAGACATTTCGGCAGTCATGTACGGCAATATTCTACTTGCTCAGGTTGGTCATCAACGACTGCAAGAGGATATCACCGACGCTAACTTCCTCGAGAAATTCATTGCGCTTCCGACGGCGGATTTGGCTTTTTCCATAGAAGGGCATCGGGAGATGAAATTCATTCCGCTGTATCGCGTTGAGGAAGAAGAATATACGGTTTATAGGGATTGGACGGGGCAAGCAATGCCGCATGGTCGTTTCTCTAATGCGATAGACGGCAGTTCGGCTTACAAGAAAGAATAAAACGGTTTGGGGATCTGGCTAACATCTTCCCTTATCGCTGAATTCCGGTATAGACGTTACGTGTGTTTGAATAAGTTCAAAAACCATCAAATCGGCGTTTTGATAAAACGAGAACTTGAACACTCCTGGATATGATATTAAATTGAGAGGGAAAAGGCTTCGAGGAGGAGAGAAATGTGTTGCTGGCAGCGATCGACAGTGGGTCAATGACGGTACGCATGACCATCGACCGGATATGAAACCGGGCAGCGATCCGGCGGACGGATTCAGCCTACAGTGATCTTCAGATTCGTATTTTCCAGGTGGATCGGCGAGGCGATCGTTACACTAATAGTTAAACGAAGTGAAGGAGAATCATAACATGACGAAAGATTCGAACGCTGCGCGCCTGTACGACAAAGGAAATTATGCCAGCACCTATACCGAGATTCCGGCGTTCAATCCCGGTCGGGCGTGGCGGGACGGAATGGTTAGCGGAAACGGCGAGAACGGGTACGTCACGTCGGGATCGCCGTATGCGGACACTTTTATTTTTCAATATATGTGGTTCAACTATCCGTCGAGCGATCCGAGAACGATTCCGGAAGAACTGACGGGACAGCTTGCCGAAGCAAGGGAAAATGTGTTTCAACTCAATGATCAATGGAAGATTACGTTTCCCGACGGTTCAACCAGGAAAAGAACCTTTTTGTACAGCTATCATCCCGGACATCAACTCAGATTAAGCGTCAAGAATCACGGAACCGTGTCCGGCTATGAAAGATGGACGAACTATGAGACGGCGGAAACCGGCGTCCGTTATTCCGATGAATGCGGCGAGTGGATCCGAACCTCGTTTACGTCCAGGGAAGACAACGTATCGATTACGAAGATTTCGCAATCAACCGCCGGCGCCAAGATCAACATGATGATTTCCATCGATGACATTTCGGATATGTACAAAGCGCGGGACGGGTTGTCCAAACTGACTGCGCTCCAATACAAGAAGCTAGTTGACCCGAATGCGACCTATATCGCGCAGGTTGCCCATTACCCGTCCTACCCGGGCAGCGAGTTGATCGATGGAGGATACGCGGGCCTGACCCGGGTTATGGTCGTTAACGGAACTCAGAAGAGAGTGCTGCTTGCGGACACGAATGAACCGATGAATGTCGGAGACGAACGGAATCCGGCGATTCAAGTCATCGATGCCGACGCCGTCTATTTAATTACGCAATCGAACCGAACATTTGATATGGGCAAAATCGATGATTTTGCAGGTATGACGCAATACTCAATCGTTGACGGTCTGTTTCAGAATACGAATGCCGTCGCTGAAAAATATAAGGACGTTTCCGGCAAATTCGATTACGATCCAGCCCTTGCGCCTCATTCGCTAAAACAAGCCGCGGAATTTAACGCCGTACGTTTTTCTCTTGCAGGCGACGAGGACGACAAGAGCGCAGACAACGTAACGCTGATCAACGCGCAGAGAGCATCCCATTCGCGGATCAATCATGCTTTTATGGAACAGGTGTACAACCAAGGACGATATGCCTTGATTTGCTGCAGCGGCTCAAGCGCGCCGCGGTTGTACGGCATGTGGACCGGAGAGTGGAATCCAGGCTGGCGCTCCATCTATACCCTCGATGCCAACGTGAATTTGCAGGTGTCGTCCATGAATACAGGCCATATGACGCATGCCCAGCTTGGGTATATCACCTTCTTCTTGAGAAATACGCCCGATTTTGAATACAATGCGCGAATGGCCTACGGGATGCATGATGCGCTTCAGGTGTCGGTTAACTCGGACATCGACCGCGGGATGCACGTGGAATACGACAATGCCTATCCATTTCAATATTGGAATGCGGGGGCAAGCTGGTGTATGCTTCCCATATTCGAATATTGGCAGTGCTTCGGCAACCAACAGATCCCGATCAACGATTACATGCGAATCCATGAACTGAAGCCGATTCTCAGCGTTAAGGATGGGGGACTCACGGACGAAGAATTCGAACAGCTGCTCACTAGAGGATATTTGGATTTGGAGAAGGATATTTTGCTTCCGCTGTTGACGAAGCAGGCTAATTTCTGGGAGCAGTTATGTACGCCGGAGTACTATACGGATGTAAACGGCAAAGCATGCTATGAGCAAGGCAAATCGGTGCTGAATCCAGGCGAGAAATATCTGCTCATCCCTACTTATTCCCCGGAGAATAACCCGATCGGTTACAAGAGCACCCTTACGGCCAATGCCACGATGGATATTTCGGCAGCGAGGGACGGACTGCATATGGTCATAACCGTGGAACGAGCGGTCATGCGCGACGGATACGAAGCAGCGGTCGAACGATGGGAGTCTTTGCTGGAGCTGCTGCCGGACTACAAGGTGGACAAGGACGGCGCTTTGCGCGAATGGGCGATGAATGAATATACGGAGAACAACAACCACCGCCATTTGAGCCATCTCTACCCGGCATGGCCAGCATACGAGACGCAGAACGATGCCGAGCTCGCGAAAGCCGCCATAACCGCGGTTGAGAACCGAAACAAATACAATACGTCGGACGCCACGGCGGGGCACGGCTGGATGCACAAGGCGCTGGTCTCTGCGAGATTAAAGGACGGCGATGAAGTAGCCGCTTCTCTTCTGCCGATGATGACGGATTCCGGTTACTACGTATCGTTAATGACGGATCATGATACGAACAGAAGATGGGATACTTATTGCACGGATACCTTATTCGGTACTGTGGGAGCCGTAAATGAAGCGCTGCTATTCTCCGACACTGGTGAAATTGAGCTTCTTCCGGCACTTCCCTCCGAATGGCATTCGGGTTCCATTCATGGGTTGATGGCAAGAACCCGGACGGAGGTCCGCGCTTTAACATGGGATCTCTTGTCGGGGACGGTGAGCGTTACTTTGAATTCCATTGCTGATTCCAATGAAATCAAATTAAAAGTGGGCATCCCTTGGTCAAAAGCCACGGTCAACGGAAGAGAAGCAGCGGCGCATGAAGGGGGATCTGGCAAACATCTTCGCTTATCGCTGAATGCCGGTATAGACGTTATAGTCGAATTTACATTATCCGATTGACGATAGGATGAGAAGGCAAGAGGATAAGGAGATGAAGCGATCATTACGACGCCCATTCTTCCCAGCATATAAGGGAGATGGGCGTTTTTTTGCATGACGATTTCAAAATGGGCTGAATCGTTTAAAGTTGACAATACCCTCAAAGGGAGCGTGGGGAATGGTGAGGAGAGTCTTACACTTTTTTCGAAAGCAGAGCCTGATCAGACAGATTCTGTTTCTGATCCTGACGATGCTGATCATCCTGTTGATCTCCTTCGTCATCTCGAACAAGATTGCCGAACGGATCATCGAGAGGAAGATCACGGTATCCACGGATAAAATTTTGCAGCAGGTTATGGAAAAAATGGTAAGTTTCTATTCGGACATGGACAGTATCTCGACCTCGCTTTTGTACGGCCCTACAATCGAGAATTTTCTGGATGCGGACGTTATTACGAGGATACTGATGATCGACGAAGTCGATTCGGTGTTCGCCAATACGATCAATCTGAAGGAGAACATAAGAGGCATCCAATTGTATGACAAAGAGGGTAAGCTTGTCGCAGGCATCGGGGTGGGAACCGGCGAGAGCGTTAAGTCTCCCGCCTCCGGGATCGAGTATTCCGGCATTTTGTCGCAACCGAATACGGACGTGACAACGACTTATTATTCCATCGCCTTTCCGATTTACAATTTCAAAAGTGAATTGCTGCGAGATTACAAAGGAACAAGCGTCTTCGTCATGAATACCGAGAATTTCAACCGCATATTGGAAAACGCCAAAATGACTCCCCACTCCCGATTCCTTCTGATCGATCAAAACAACAAAATCATGGCGAACGAAGGAGATACGCCTAGTTACAATACGTTTGACCCCTTGTTATGGAAAAATGACAAACGATACATCTTCCAGTCGTCCGAGCTGCGCACCGGATGGAAGCTGATCAGCATCATTCCGAAGAACGAGCTGCTGCAGGAGCTGAATGTCATTCAGAGACTGAACATTGTCACCTACCTAATCGTGTTCGGCATGATGTGCTTGTTCCTGATTCTTTTCTTTTCCCGCATTATGAACCCGGTCAAGGCCTTGATGGATTTTATGAAATCTTATCCGAAAATGGGTGGAGAGCGCCGTTTTAACGTCGTCGTTCATAATGAGATCGGCGTGCTTGCCGTCAAGCTTAACAAGATGCTGGATGAAATCGATACGCTCGGCAAAGAGATCCAAATAACGCAACAACAAATGTACGAAATCGAAATTGCGAAGAAGCAGATGGAAATATCGGCATTCCGCAATCAAATCAATCCTCATTTTTTGTACAACACGCTGGAATGCATACGTGCCATTGCCTTTTATCACAACGTACAGGACATTGCCGCTATTTCGGCCTCCTTATCGAACATGTTCCGGTATTCGGTCAAAGGAGGCGATTTCGTCACCGTCCGGGAAGAAATTTCGCATGTGCAGGAATATGCGCAGATCATCGATTATCGTTTTATGGGGAAAATCAAGATCGAGGTCGAAGTGGATGAAGCCCTGCTTGACGTCAGAACGCTGAAAATGCTGCTGCAGCCGATCGTTGAAAATGCCGTTTTTCACGGCCTGGAGAAAATCATCGATGCCGGCTCTGTCCGGATTCGGATCCATCAGCCCGCGTTGAACCGGATCCAGTATGTTATACAAGACAACGGCTACGGTATGGATGAAGAGCAGCTTGAGAAACTCCTGGAAGGACTGCGGAAATTCGAGGCTCCCGGCCGGTTAGAGGATGAGGGCAATCACGGAATCGGGTTGTCCAATATTTACCGGAGAATCAAGCTATATTACGGGGACGAAGCCGGGATGGCCATCGAAAGCCGGCTTCACTCGGGCACCGAGGTTCGCATTACCTTTCCGGTACTGAACGTTTCGATACGAGCGGAGGGCGAATAAACATGCATACGGTATTGATTGCGGACGACGAACCGTGGGTGGTATACGGGATTAAATCATTGGTCGATTGGGAAAGTTTAGGTTTTGCCTTGATCGGAGAGGCGTATAACGGGCCTTCCGCGCTGAAGGCGATCCGGGAGTGCAAACCGGAGGTTGTCATTTCGGATATCCGGATGCCAGGCTTAAGCGGCATTGAGCTGCTGGACTGCATCAGACGGGAAGGGCTGAAGACGAACGTCATCCTGATCAGCGGATATGCGGAATTCGAATATGCGCAAAAGGCGATCCGGCTCGGCGCGTTTGATTATTTGCTCAAGCAGGTCGATAAGAGCAAACTATCCGAAACCTTAACTCGTCTGAAAACCTCGATGGAGGAAAATCAGGAAGCGCAAAAGGAACTGGATCTATTCCTGGACGATCTGTTCGACCTGTTCGAGCCCGAGCATCAAATCAAGATCCATAATTTTGTGAGCAATCGGGGGCTGACGGGCTTCGATTTCCCCCATTTCCGGTTTATTAGCTGTCTTTACCCGCATGTGACCGTTTCCGGGAAAGGGCCAGGAGAAATCACGGGCGCCGGGTTGAAAGGTTTGCGTTTTCGCACAGGGCTTAACAAGGTCTCTTATCTACTCAATTACGATGAATTTCATAACCCTTCCGCATTTCTCGATTTCATCTCCGAGAACCTGTCCGGAGCCGAATCGGTCGGGATCAGCAGCATTGGCCTGTTCTCGACACCGATTGCAAAGCTATTTCAGGAATCGGATGTCGCCTTGTTCACGTCCTGCTTCGTGCCAGAACGGCGCATCATCGGCTACAAGGCCGAGGACTGTGCGGCGTCATTGTCCAAAACGATCCTGCAGCTTGAATTGGCAGTTAAGGAGCAGAAGCGGGAGCATATTTTCAAAGGCTTGGAGGAGCTCTACGGGGAATGCCTTGACCGGCAATTGCCGATCGATCAAATCTCCACGATCTACAATCAGCTCGTCTCGATCATTTATAAATATTTCGGCGGCAGCGACAATACCGGCGAAATCGACTATATGAACTATGACCAGATCGTTCGCCACTATGGATCGATTGCGCAGCTCTTCGACCGGATCAAGACCATTTTCGGGCAGCAGCATGTCGAAGACCTGCTCATTTCCAATGAAACGATGCGGAAAATTATCGAATTTATCGATGCCGGCTACAAGGAGGACCTGATGCTCGGCGATATTTCCAAGCGATTCAATATTAGCATCGGGTATTTAAGCACCTTGATCAAAAAAGAGACGGGGAAAACCTACACCGATTATGTGGCGGCCAAGCGCTTGAATTTGGCTAAAGAATTATTGGGTGACGCATCGCTTTCGATTCAGGAGATCGTGGAGCGCGTCGGCTACAAGGATTATTTTTATTTCAACAAGCTATTCAAGAAGCATTTCGGCATTACGCCAAGCAAATATCGAAAAATGTAGCGCTTTCAAAAATAAATACCAAAATAAAAAAATACGAACATATGAAGCCGCTGCGCCCGAAACTATGATGAAGATGCAGCAAACAATACGAGAAACAGGGGAGACGTCGAACATGAAAGTGAAACTGAAAGTGTTTTCGTCTATTGCGCTTGCATCTATCGTGGCGTTGACGGGTTGCAGCTCCGCCAATCCGAGTTCAAGCGAAAGCAGCCCGGCTCCAACGGCAACAAGCAGCAGCGCGGACACGGGAGAGCCGGTTAAACTGACCTGGTTCTCCGACGCGGGATACTGGAATCCGCCATCGCCATGGAGTACGGATCCTAACACGGTGGAAGGCATGATCACCCAGAAGACTGGGGTGAAGTTTGATTTCAACATTCCGGCGCAGGATGGCGGCACGAAGTTGAACCTGATGCTGGTTTCGAACGATCCGCTTCCTGACATCCTCACTCTGACGGATGGCGTTTTGATGAAAAAGCTGATCCAGGCTGATAAGGTGTGGAATCTGGAAGAGTTCTTGCAGAAATACAATCCTTCTTCACCGCTGTTGGCCAATTTCCCGCAGGACATGAAAAAGGCGCTGATCGAGCGGGATGGCGGATGGTACGCTTACCCAAGTCATATAGATACGCCGGATGCGAGGAAGTTGTATCCTCCATCCAGCGAGTTTTATTCCGACGGGGCCAAATACCGCGACAATCTTGCGGTCATGTTCAATGAGCAGATCATGAAAGATGCCGGCATTTCCCTTGACGAGCTCAAAACCGAGGATGGCGTGCTTGCCGCTCTCAAAAAAGTGAAGGACATGAACTTGAAGGTCAACGGCACGCCGGTTATCCCGCTTCAGATTAACGGTAAGGATTATCAAAACGGGACGCTCCGTACGCTCCAGAACCAATTCGGCGCCATGCCGGTCGATAAGGATGGCAACTACCGGGACATGATTTTTGCGCCGGAAACGAAGCATGCGCTCGACTTCTTGTTCAAGTCGGCGAAAGAAGGATACTTCGATCCGGGGCAAATGACGCTGGATGGTCCGGCCGTGGACGCAGCCATCAATGCCGGACGCGTATTCTGCTATATCGGGGGTACGGCCAGCAAAACCAACTCGGGCATCCCTTGGGTATCGCCCGGCCCGATCCTGTCGAATCAGAACACGAAGCCTGTGTACGGAAGGTCGTTGAAAGCGGGAACAGGCTGGATGCAGACATTCATTTCCAAAACGGCCTCGAATCCGGAGAAGATCGCCAAGTGGCTTGATTACATGACCAGCGATGAAGGGATTATGCTCAATTATTACGGGTTTGAAGGAAAACAATATACGCTTGAGAATGGTCTTGTCGTCTTGAACGAGCAGGGGCAGAAGGACCAGAACGATTACTCGACAACCGGCGTATTTGCGTTCTGGCCGTTCCACAATATTGCTTGGCATGATCACGCAACAGCCGCTCCTACCACGAAGGTCGGTACCGATGGACTCATGGCTATGCAGGTGCAGACGGCAGCCGCCAAGGCTTCGGTCCTATACGATAGCTCGCCGCTCGCCATGCCGAACGATTTCATTCCGGCAGGCAGCAAAATGGCGAACGATAAGGTGCAAATCGCGACTTATTTGCAGGCCCAAATCTCCAAGATCGTCCTCGCGAAGGATGCTGAATTGAAAGATAAGTACTACAACGAGATGATCGATAAGGTCAAGCAAATGGGACAAACCGAGATCGATGCGAAAATCAACGAGCAGTTCCATAAGCAGGAGCAAGCGTTTGGCGTGACGGTTAAAGGAATCAATTCGTAATCGAAAAAGTGCATACGAGCTGTGCCAAAGTGCCCAGCGCATTGGCGCAGCTTGTTTTTTGCCATAAAGGAGGAACGAGACCGGATGAAACCTTCCAGCAGCAAGGGTTATTCTCTCGGACACGATTTTCGGACGCAGCTGGAGCTCAATATCATGATCTGGCCGGCTATTATCCTGATATGCGTCTTTACCTTCTTCCCGTTTTTCGGGCTGTTAATGGCGTTCAAGAGCTATGATCCGATTACAGGGATCAAAGGGATCTTTACGAGCCCGTGGAACCATTTTCAAAATTTTACGATCATCTTCGACAATTTTCAGTTCTGGCCGATGATCAAAAATACGATCGGCATCAATCTCTTCGGCTCGCTTGTCGGATTGCCGGTCACGCTTCTGTTCGCTCTGTTGCTGAATGAGATCGCGAGTTCGAAATTCAAATCGGTTATTCAAACCGTGACCTATTTGCCGCACTTTTTGTCTTGGGTTATTTATGGCGGCCTGTTTATCACCCTCCTGAACCCCCAAGGCGGCATTGTAAACGATGTGCTCATGCGACTGCATCTCGTTCACGAGCCGGTTCAATTTTTGGCGGATCCGAGCTACTTCTGGGGGATTGCGATCGGAACGGGCTTGCTCAAAGACCTCGGTTGGGGAGCAATATTATACCTGGCGGCGATGGCTGGCATCGACCAGTCGCTGTACGAGGCAGCTGCAATCGACGGTGCTGGGCGGTTCAAGAGAATGCGGCATATTACGATCCCCAGCATCATGCCAACGGTCATGATTCTGATCATCTTCGCGGTCAGCGGGATGCTCAACAATAACTTCACGCAAATATTCGTATTACAAAATTCGCTCAACCTGTCGGCAAGTCAGGTTATCGATACGTACATTTATCAAACGGGCCTGCTTCAATTCCAATTTGCCACTGCGACAGCAATAGGGCTATTGAAATCGGTGCTTGCGCTTGTCTTATTGGTCGGAGCAAATTTTGCTTCGCAGAGATTGACGAAATCGGGTCTGTTCTAGGGGTGAACGATATGGTCGGAGGAAAGTCTCCGGGAGAGCGGATTTTTCATATAACGAATGTCGTGTTCATGCTGATTCTGATGATTGCGACCATTTATCCATTTTGGTATGCGGTCGTGAGCTCCTTGAACGGGGGATTGGATCTTCAGCGCGGACCTGTGTTTTTATGGCCTCGAGAGTTTACCTCTGCAAGCTGGCTGACCGTTTTATCTGATCCAGGGTTGATTAACGCGACTTGGATTACCGCATCACGGACCGTGATCGTTACAGTCGTGTCCGTACTGTACACCGCGATGTTTGCCTATGCATTCTCAAGGTCTTATTTGATCGGGAGAAAATGGGTTGCGGCTGTCGGATTTGTGAGCATGTATCTCAGCGGCGGGTTGATTCCTTCCTTTATGGTGATCAATTGGCTGGGGTTGTACGATACCTATTGGGTCTACATCATCCCTTCCTTATTCGGAGGATTCTGGAACGTCATAGTGCTGAATGCGAACTACAAAGCCCTCCCTGAGTCGTTATTCGAATCGGCGAAATTGGACGGGGCTGGCGAATTTACTTTGTTTTTCCGCATTGTTCTGCCGCTTTCAAAGCCGGTCTTAGCGGCGTTATCTGTTTTCTCGGCAGTAGCCATATGGAACGATTACGGTACTACCCTTTATTTCACGCAGTCCGAGCATCTGCAAACCCTTCAATATCTGATATTGAAATTGCTTCAGACAAGCACGGCAGTCGAGCAGATGGCGAGCTCTGCCCAACTGTCAAACGCCTCCGTCTTCGATCTGTTGGACAAAGCGCGAGGGCAGGGGCTTGTTACGGCGCAAACGCTCCAGCTCGCCTCGATGGTCATTGCGTCAATTCCGATGATTGTTATGTACCCGTTCGCGCAGCGGTTCTTTATTAAAGGTGTTTTGTTAGGGTCCGTAAAAGGGTAATCCGGAAACCGCTAAGTAGAAAGATAGGAGATGAGAAGGAATGAAATCGCCATTGTTCAGAGACCCAATCTATGACGGGGCAGCAGATCCTACAGTCATCTGGAACCGGCAGGCCAAGGAGTGGTGGATGATTTATACGAACCGCCGGGCAACGGTGGAGGGTCCGAAATTCGGATGGGTGCATGGCACCGATCTCGGCGTTGCTTCTTCATCGGATGGCGGAGCAACCTGGCTTTACCGGGGAACCTTGGAAGGTCTCGAAACAGAATGGGGCAGAAATACGTTCTGGGCGCCTGAAATCATTTGGCATGACGGGCTCTACCATATGTATGTCACATATGTCCACGGCGTACCGATAGATTGGACGGGCAAGGCTCGTATCAGGCATTATACAAGCCCTGACCTCATTCGTTGGGAGTTCCAGTCCACACTTGGAATTAGTGAAGAGAATGTGATCGATGCCTGCGTGTACCGGCTGCCGGACGGCACGTTTCGAATGTGGTTTAAGCAGTGG
>NZ_BTCK01000030.1:0-86135 GCF_033239625.1 Paenibacillus sp. CCS19 | reverse complement strand
GTTGATTCAGACTGAAGAACGAGTAGCGGAGTGTAGGCAAAACCTACATGAGCAACGGAGTTCGAAGGCTGGATCAAGATTCGATGCCGAATATGCTCCAGGAGTTACTTCGTGATCATCGACCGTCAATTTGGATATATCTCCTTCTCAAGCTAATTCGGCGTAACGCTCATACTACTCGTATAGAGCGGTGAGAAGGAGGCGATTCATCCGATGAATACGACGGGTGCAGCTCGACGTTGGATAAGATATGGGACAGCTGCATTGCTATGCAGCGTGCTTGCACTTACAGGCATATTGACGCCAGATCGTCCACCAACTTATGTAGGGACCAAGGCGGCGAGCTTGAAAGCTGGCAATGCAAAGGGTGCAGCCCAGTCGGTTAGAGGTATTTACGTATCGGGATGGGTTGCCGGTAACCATGCCAAGATGAATCAACTGCGCCAATTGCTTCGCGATACCGATCTGAACGCGGTAGTGATCGATGTGAAGAATGATTTTGGCCGATTAACGTATCGTTCCGGAGCAGCTGACGTTAAACGTTCAGGGGCAGATCAAACGCCTACGATTCCTAACATCAAGCAGCTGCTGCATAAGCTGCATCAGGAGCATGTATATACGATTGGTCGAGTCGTTGTGTTCAAGGATCCTTACCTGGCAAAGAAGCAGCCGCAATTAGCGATTCGTCGTCAAGACGGCGGTGTATGGTTGGATGGACACGGGCGGCCTTGGGTAGACCCTTATCGCCAAGAGGTGTGGAAATATAACATTAATATAGCTGCTGAGGCGGCCAAGCTTGGGTTTGATGAGATTCAATTCGACTATGTACGATTCCCGGAAGGCATAACATCGAAGCATGTGAAGTTAGCCAATGCGAACGGATGGACCCGCGCTGAAGCAATCCGACAGTTCTTGCATCAGGCTAAGTCGCCTGTCCATCGTAATGGAGCGAAGGTATCGGCAGACGTATTCGGTCTTGTTACATCCGCATCGGATGATATGGGAATCGGACAACGGTGGCGGTCGATCGGACAAGAGGTTGATTATATTTCGCCAATGATCTATCCATCTCATTATGGCAACGGGATATATGGCGTGCGCGATCCAGACATGCACCCTTATGCAATCGTAAGTCATGCAATGGCGGATGCGAAGAAACGCAACCAAGCAATGGCGGCGAGTGGATTGAAGCCTGCTAAGCTGCGTCCTTGGCTGCAAAGTTTTACGGCAACGTGGGTGCATCCTCATATGGTGTATGACAAGCAAGCAGTCAAAGAGCAGATCAAAGCACTGCACGATCAAGGTGTGAACGATTTTTTATTATGGAGTGCAGCATGTAAATACAACTATAGATGATTAACGCCGCCCTTGCGCATCTTGGTTTGCGTGTTAGCTATATGGCAACGTTGTGAAGCTTCATCCTATTCATGAAAATAGCGATGAAAACGGCTGAAAATGCCGTTCTTGCAAGCTTGACAGCCTATACCCCCTCTGCTAATATTGCAATAATATCCGTCAGAGCAAGCTAAATATAGGATGAAATAAAGGGAGGAACATACTCGTGTGGGAAACAAAATTCGCCAAAGAGGGTTTGACGTTTGACGACGTGCTGCTCGTTCCGCGCAAATCTGAAGTGCTGCCGCGTGAGGTTTCGGTAGGAACCGTGCTCAGCGACAATGTAAAGCTGAACATTCCGCTTATCAGCGCAGGCATGGATACTGTTACGGAATCGGCAATGGCGATCGCAATCGCTCGTGAGGGCGGCCTCGGTATTATTCATAAGAACATGTCGATCTCGCAACAGGCTGAAGAGGTTGATCGCGTTAAGCGTTCGGAGAGCGGCGTTATTACGAACCCATTCTCGCTGACGCCTAACCATCATGTATATGATGCTGAAGCGCTCATGGGCAAGTACCGGATTTCCGGCGTACCTATCGTTGATGAGAACGGCAAGTTGGTCGGCATTTTGACTAACCGGGACCTCCGCTTCGTTCATGACTACTCGATGAAAATCAGTGAAGTAATGACACGCGAAGAGCTCGTAACGGCTCCAGTCGGCACGACGCTGACGCAAGCTGAAGGTATCCTTCAGAAGCATAAGATCGAGAAGCTTCCGCTCGTAGACGAGAATAACGTTCTTAAAGGTCTTATTACCATTAAAGATATCGAGAAAGCGATCCAATTCCCGAATGCAGCGAAAGATCAGCACGGACGACTCATTTGCGGCGCGGCAATTGGTATTTCCAAGGATACATTCGAGCGTGCAGAAGCGCTTATTAATGCAGGCGTAGATGCAATCGTTGTGGACTCGGCACACGGTCACCACATTAATATCCTGAACGAAGTCAAGAAGCTTCGCGCGAAGTATCCAACGCTGACGATCATCGCAGGCAACGTTGCAACGGGCGAAGCTACTCGTGACCTGATCGAAGCAGGCGCTTCCGTCGTTAAAGTCGGTATCGGCCCAGGCTCGATTTGTACGACACGCGTTATCGCTGGTATCGGCGTACCGCAGATCACTGCAATCTATGATTGCGCATCGGTTGCACGCGAGTACAACATTCCAATCATCGCGGATGGCGGCATCAAGTACTCCGGCGACATCGTGAAGGCTATCGCTGCAGGTGCAAGTGCGATCATGGTCGGCAGCTTGCTCGCAGGTACGGAAGAGAGCCCTGGCGAATCGGAAATTTACCAAGGACGTCGCTTCAAAGTATACCGTGGCATGGGTTCGCTCGGCGCCATGAAAGAAGGCAGCAAGGACCGTTACTTCCAAGAGAACGAGAGCAAGCTCGTTCCAGAAGGCATCGAAGGCCGCGTTCCTTACAAAGGCGCTATGGCTGATACGATTCACCAAATGGTCGGCGGTCTCCGCTCCGGCATGGGCTATTGCGGTACGGCAACGATCGAAGCGCTGAAGAACGATACGCAATTCGTTCGCATTACAGGCGCGGGTCTTCGCGAGAGCCATCCGCATGATGTGCAAATTACGAAAGAAGCGCCTAACTACTCTCTCTAATCGGTAGAAGAGCAGCGGCAATTAGATTCATAGATATAGAAGCCAGACGGGGAGAATGCGATATACCGCGAACTCTCTCGTCTGGCTTTTTCATTATAGGTTTACTATGTTACAATAATGAACGGACGAAAGCTTATGGGAAATGGGGAGAATAACTTGAAGGTAAGTTTCAAGCTGGGGCGCCTGCGCTCAATTACGGCGGCAATGATGGCAGTATGGATGGTTATGTTGGCGTTTGGCTCCACAGCAGCGTTTGCTGAAGGAGAAGCGACGGCTTCGGCAGGTGCGGGCAATCCACTAGGAATTGAAGCGAAAGCGGCGATTCTTATTGAGCCAACGACTGGTCAGGTATTGTATGAACTGAATGCAGATCAACCAATGCCACCAGCGAGTATGACGAAGATGATGACGGAATATATCGTGCTTGAGGAAATCAAAGCGGGCCGACTCACGTGGGATACAGTCGTATCTACATCGGAAGAAGCGGCAACGGTACCGCCGGACGGTTCCCAAGTTTATCTAGCAGTAGGCGAGAAACATACGGTTAAAGAGCTTTATATCGCAATGGCAGTCGGCTCGGCCAGCGATGCGACGATCGCATTGGCAGTCCAAGTGGGCGGCTCCGTGCAAGGTTTTGTTGATAAAATGAATGAAACAGCGCAGCAGCTTGGATTAACTTCAGCGCATTACACAGGACCGGCTGGTCTTGAAGATACAACGGTCATCTCTGCTCGCGACCAAGCGAAGCTGGCCGCAAAGATTGTTGTGGATCATCCGGAGTTTCTGGAATACGCAAGTATTCCTCGATATAAGTTCCGTGAGCGGGACAAAGGCGAACTGATTAACTATAACTACATGCTCGCATCGAATAAAGATGTAACGGAACTGAAATCTTATGCTTATCCAGGCGTTGACGGCATGAAGACGGGCTATCTGTCCGCTGCAGGCTATTGCTTTACAGGTACGGTACAAGTTAACGGTTTGCGTTATGTAAGTGTCGTTATGAACACGAAGTCGAAGGGCGCTCGTTTCCACGAAACAGCGAAGCTGTATGACTACGGATATGCAAGCTTCGAGAAGAAAACAATTGTCGCACCGAAAACTGTCGTAGAAACTGTGCCAACGGTTAAAATAACGAAGGGCAAAAAGAAATCGGTCGGTGTCATTACGGCTAATGATGTAAGCTTCCTCGTGAAGAAGGGCGCAGAGGCAAAAGCAACGGTTCTGAAGACAGAGCTGCTGCCGGCTAGCGAACTTAAGGCACCAATCAAGCAGGGTCAGAAGCTCGGTACGGTAACGTATGAGTACAAGAACCCTGATACGAACCAATCGTTGACGAAGACGGTTGATCTGATTGCTACTGAAGATGTGAAGAAAGCAGGCTGGTTCACGATGTTGTTCCGCAATATCGGCAGCTTCTTCTCGAGTCTGTTCAGCGGAATTGCGGGCTTGTTCGGTTAATCCAAAATAAGTCGGTTCTGGAAGCGCAGCAATCGCAGCTGGAAGGTTGCCGATTCGCTGCGCTTCATGTAAAATAAATGGTTAGAGTTACATTCGGAGCTATCATTGTATCCGCATAAAAATAGGAGGTTTTCAGGAGATGGAAACAGGAACTTCGCGCGTAAAACGTGGTATGGCTGAAATGCAAAAAGGCGGCGTCATCATGGACGTCATGAACGCAGAGCAAGCAAAAATTGCGGAAGCAGCAGGCGCAGTAGCAGTAATGGCGCTTGAGCGCGTTCCGTCCGATATTCGTGCAGCAGGCGGCGTAGCTCGTATGGCTGACCCAACGATCGTTGAAGAGGTAACGAAAGTCGTATCCATTCCGGTCATGGCTAAAGCTCGTATCGGTCACTACGTAGAAGCGAAAGTGCTGGAATCGATGGGCGTTGACTACATCGACGAAAGCGAAGTACTGACGCCGGCTGACGAAGTATTCCACATCAACAAGAATGAATTTACAGTTCCATTCGTATGCGGCGCTAAAGACCTCGGTGAAGCACTTCGTCGTATCCAAGAAGGCGCATCGATGATCCGTACGAAAGGCGAGCCAGGAACGGGTAACGTTGTTGAGGCTGTTCGTCACCTTCGTCTGATTCACGGTCAAATCCGCCGCGTATCCAGCCTGTCGAAGGACGAGCTGTTCAACGAAGCAAAAGTTCTGGGCGTACCTTATGAGCTGCTCGTGCAAGTTGCTGAAGCTGGCAAACTGCCAGTCGTTAACTTCGCAGCAGGCGGCGTAGCAACACCAGCTGACGCAGCGCTCATGATGCACCTCGGCGCTGACGGCGTATTCGTAGGCTCCGGTATTTTCAAATCGGACAACCCTGAGAAATTCGCTCGCGCAATCGTTGAAGCAACGACGCACTACACAGACTACAAGCTGATCACGGAAGTATCCAAGAATCTGGGTACGCCGATGAAAGGCATCGATATTAAGACGCTGTCCGGTTTCGATCGCATGCAAGACCGCAGCATCTAATTAAGCTGTTGAATGTTTCTAGAAGCAGAGAGAAAAGCCCCTTATACAGGGGCTTTTCGGCAATGAAGGGCATACTAAGTTGTAGATGAAATGCTGTACATATTCGAACGCTGATCGATTCGAGGGCGTTAACATAAAGGCAGGTATTGGTTATGAAAATAGGCGTATTGGCGCTGCAGGGCGCCGTAGCAGAGCATATTCGCGGACTGGAAGCAGCAGGGGCGGAAGCCGTTGCAGTCAAACGAGTAGAAGAGCTGGACAGCCTCGACGGTCTCGTTATCCCTGGCGGGGAGAGCACGACGATCGGCAAGCTGATGCGGAAGTATGATTTTATCGATGCGATTCGGAAGTTTTCCGCTGAAGGCAAGCCGCTGTTCGGTACATGCGCGGGACTGATCGTACTCGCAGACCGTATTGAAGGCCAAGAGGAAGCACACCTCGAGCTGATGGACATGACGGTGCAGCGCAATGCATTCGGCCGCCAACGTGAAAGCTTCGAGACGGATCTCGACATTACGGGCATCAATGAGCCAATCCGTGCGGTATTCATCCGTGCGCCGCTTATCAAGGAAGTTGGCGAAGGCGTTGATGTGCTCTCGACGTACAAGGACGAGATCGTTGCGGCTCGTCAGAACCATTTGCTCGCATGCTCGTTCCATCCGGAACTGACGGACGATTATCGTCTGCATGCTTATTTTGTCGATATGGCACGTGAAGCGGCAGCAGGCCGCGCGTAAGGAAAGCAATCGAAGCCGGTGAGCGTATGCAGGCAGCCGGTTCATATTGAGAGGAGAATCATTCGTGCTAGATGTGAAATGGCTCAGAAATGATTACGATAAAGTCGTACAAGCACTTGCTAACCGTGGCAAATCGGAAGAACTCGTAGCGGCATTCCCGGTACTGGATACTCGCCGCCGCGAGATTCTGGTAGAATCGGACACGCTGAAGAACCGCCGCAACGTGGTTTCGCAAGAGGTTGCGAAGCTAAAGAAATCGGGCGGCGACGCAGAAGCGCTCATCATTGAGATGCGCGAAGTTGGCGACCGCATCAAGGCGATCGATGAAGAAATCCGTGAGTTGGAGGTTCAGATCGATGAACTGACGGCAGCGATTCCGAACTTGCCGCATGAGTCGGTACCGGTTGGCGCATCGGAGGAAGACAATGTTGAGATCCGCCGTATTGGCACGCCTACGGAACTCGGCTTCGAGCCGAAGGCTCACTGGGAGCTGGCGCAGGACCTTGGCATTCTCGACTTCGAGCGTGCGGGCAAAGTAACGGGCTCGCGCTTCGTGTTCTACCGCGGACTTGGTGCGCGTCTGGAGCGTGCGCTTATCAGCTTCATGATGGATCTGCACAGCGATCAGCATGGCTATGAAGAAGTGCTGCCGCCGTATATCGTCAACCGCGACAGCTTGTTCGGTACGGGTCAGCTGCCGAAGTTCGAGGAAGACCTGTTCAAACTCGAAGGCTCGGACTACTACCTGATTCCGACGGCAGAAGTTCCGGTTACGAACATTGCGCGCGAAGAGATTCTGAGCAATGAAGAGCTTCCGAAATATTTTGTCGCATACAGCGCATGTTTCCGTTCGGAGGCAGGTGCAGCTGGACGCGATACACGCGGACTCATCCGCCAGCACCAATTCAACAAGGTCGAGCTGCTGAAGCTCGTTCACCCAGAGTCGTCGTACGATGAGTTGGAGAAAATGACGGCAAATGCAGAGAAAGTGCTGCAACTGCTCGGTCTGCCATACCGTGTCCTCTCGCTGTGCACAGGCGATATGGGCTTCACCGCTGCAAAGACATACGACCTCGAAGTGTGGCTGCCAAGCGCAGACACGTACCGTGAGATCTCGTCGTGCTCGAACGTAGAGGACTTCCAAGCACGCCGCGCAGGCATCCGCTTCCGCCGCGAGCCGAAGAGCAAGCCAGAGTTCGTTCATACGCTGAACGGTTCGGGTCTCGCAGTCGGCCGTACGTTCGCTGCGATCCTGGAGAACTATCAGCAGGCTGACGGCTCGATCGTCATTCCGGAAGTGCTGCGTCCGTACATGGGCGGCGTTTCGGTTATTGCGAAGAAATAAGCTGTTACAGAGGGCCGTCCTGCGGGACGGCTCTTATTGTGTAGACATATTTGAGGAAAAATGAAAAGAAAAGTTGATTGTTCGAATTTGCTTGTGGTACAATCTTAATGTTCGACTTTAAATGTGGAGAGGTACCGAAGCGGTCATAACGGGGCGGTCTTGAAAACCGTTAGAGTGCAAGCTCACGTGGGTTCGAGTCCCACCCTCTCCGCCAGTTTACTTACCTTGCATAACATCCAAGAGCTGCGCAGCTGCGCGGCTCTTTTTTTTGTGTAACAAAGCCTGAAGTCGATGGTCTGGGAAGCATAAAATCATCGGGATCTTCGCATCTTAAACGGTGTGGAGGTGGACAGTCATGGCACATAACGAAGAATTGCAATTCAATCAAGAGCAGCTCGCATCGGCTTGGGCGATTACGCTCCCGACAACCATTAATGAGTCGGACCAAGCAGAGGTATGGCCGGACGAGGGCGACCCGAATGCGCTGCGCGTGACGATTCATACGGCGGGGCATCAGGATTATTCGTTTGATTTTAAAGTAGGTTATGTCGACAGCCGCGAGGTCAACGTCGAGTTGATCGATGTGGAGAAAGCCGGTCAGTCGGTTGATGAGCGCACCGATATCATTCAGCAGCTTGCGCTCGACTATAAGCGTCACATTCATGAATGCGCGCAGGCGGTTCATTCGAATTCCTACCACTAAAGGAGCGAACGACCATGACGAAAGCGAAGAACGGCGTGGATAAGAACCTTATGAACGTCGTCGAGGATCTCGATCGCAACCCAGTCAACAGCCATCATGCACAGCAGCTGCAGCAGGATAAGAATGATCGGCGCAATCAAGCCGCAATGAATCATGAGGACCCTGCCGATCTGTCGACGCCGTTCAGTGCAGGTTCATCGGGCAGCGGAAGCTAATTCGTCCAACAGAGCGAGATTCATTCGATAGAGGAGGACTGCGATTACGATGAGTAAACCAGACAGCGTACCTGTACCTAATCCGGAGTCGGACAGCAACGCAAGCGGACGTTCCCGCCAAGGCAATCAACCGCAGCAGCCGTTATCGGGATCGAAGAAGGTCAAGCAGCAGAATCACTCCCGCCAGAACAACGGCGAGGGCTAATTAGTCAGGATAATGCAGGCCCGTTTCCACAAAATGTGGAAACGGGTTTTTGTGTTAAACGCTTGTGCATAGAATGGCCATCACGTATGATGTATGAGAATGAAACAAAGGGGGAAATGGAAACAATGAAATGGATGCAGCGCACAGCCATTCTTGCGATGGTTGCGATTTTGTTCGTAGTTGCAGGTTGCAGCAGCAGTAAGCCTTCCAAGGAAACGTTGGTAGATTCGCTTAAGAAAATGTCGGAAATGAAAGCTTATGCTTTCAGCGGTACAGTCGGCATTAATGATATAACGATTCCGGTTAACGAGTCGGATGAGCTTGGTGTTTCGTCTATGGTAACATCGCTGCTGAAGGGTTCGAAGCTCTCGTTCGATGGCCAGTACGATCGTGATGCCAAGCGGACAGATATTACGATGAAGTTGGAGTACAAGACGGATGGAGCTTCGACGACGCTTGAAATTCCTATGATCATGGCCGATGACAAAGCGTATGTGAAAATCCCGAATTTGCCGTTCCTCCCGCTGCCGGAGAACATTACGGGCAAATTCATTGAGATCGACACGAAGCAGCTGCTGGAAGAGCAAGGCGCAGCCGATGCTCCAGTATTGGATAACGATAAGATGATCAAGCTGAGCAGCGATATGGTACTGGCCATGATCGAACCTTTCGAATCGAAGGAATATTTCAGCGAGCCGAAGAAAGCCGATGTTGAAGGCCTTCCACAGGACGCGAAATATGACAGCCTGATTCAGTTCCAGCTGACGAACGACAACTTCCCGGCGGCTATCGGAATCATCCTCAATAAAGTAGCGCCTGCCCTTATCGATCTGCTTGCTTCCGATGAAGAATACTTGAAGCTGATCAACCTGAAGAAGGAAGACCTCGATAAAGTGAAGCAGGAGATCGCGACTAACAGCGCGCAATGGGTCGAAGAAGCTAAGAAGGCAATCAAAGTGAACGACTTCAAGCTGACGACTGGCGTGAAAGACGGCTACATGACGTTCCAAGGCATTAACGCGGATATCGTCGTTAGGGACGAGAATCAAGGCGAGACGAAGCTGAACATGTTTGCGCAGAGCACTTACTCGGCAATCAATGAAAAGCAAACGTTCAAGCAAGAGATTCCAACGGACACGACGAAGCTGGAAGAGCTGGCGAACTCGTTCGGCGTTGACCTGTCGGAGCCGGTTCTGCAATAATAATTCAATAGTTGAGAAGGTCCATACTCGATTGAATCGGGTGTGGGCCTTTTTGTATAGACTGGTAATGCGGAAGGTTGTTCTATTGGCCCGTTCTTCGGAATAGAATGGCAACAGTTTGTCCCTGAGGTTCCTGGGGCGGACGGTTATGCGTTCGAATAGAGGAGGGGGCAACAGTATGGGACGATATCGGATTAAAATAGCACAAAATAAGGTGGCGCTGCTCGGCATCGGTACAGCACTGCCGGAATGCCGGCTCAACCAACGGGATACGGCGCTGCGATTGGCGGAGGGACTCGAAGCAGCGGGACAGCGGGATGCGGCTCGATGGGCTCGCCGCATCTTTAATCAGAGCGGTGTGGAAACGCGGCATACGTGCGTAACCAGCTTGTCCGGTCCTGCATCGGAGAGCCGATTCGCACCAGGGACGGCGGAGCATCTCGTACCGCAGACAGCCGAGCGGATGGCGATGTATCAGGAGTTTGCGCCAATTCTTGCGGAGCGGGCGGCGAGAGAGGCACTGACAGACAGCGGTGTTGCTGCGAATGAGGTGACGCATGTGCTGACGGTGAGCTGTACGGGCATGTACCTGCCTGGATTGGATGCGGAGCTGACCAATCGGCTCGGGCTGAATGAAGGCACGCGGCGGCTGCCGCTCACCTTCCTGGGCTGCGCGGCAGGCATGACCGCGATGCGGACAGCCCGTGAGCTTGTCGCAGCGGATGAGCAGGCGGTCGCGCTCATCGTCTGCGTCGAGCTGTGCACGCTGCATACGCAGCCGTCGGGGGATCGAGAGTCGCTGTATGCGGCAGCATTTTTCGGAGATGGGGCATCGGCTTGTGTCATTGGACGTCCATCCAAGCAGCGCGGAGCGCACGGTGATCGTTTCTTGCTGGCGGAAGGCTGGGCAGGGCTCGCGGCGGAGGCTTCAGAAGCAATGCGCTGGACGATCGGCAATCACGGCTTCGATCTGTTCTTGTCGCCGCAAGTGCCGGAGCTGCTGAGCCGCTATGTGCCGGATATGGTGGAGCGTTATGCTCCAGCGTTCACGCCGGGTTGGTGGGCGATTCACCCAGGAGGCCGGGGAATTATAGATAGCGTGCAGAAGCTGTTCGGATTAAGCGATGAGGATACGCAGGCAAGCCGCGAAGTGCTGCGGTCGTACGGCAATATGTCGTCGGTGACCATTCTGTTCGTGCTTCGCGAGATAAGAGAACAGTTGCGTCAAGAAGGTGGAGGGAGGTCGGAAGGAATGGCGGTTGCGTTCGGGCCGGGACTCACGGCGGAGCTGATGCGGATGACGTATATACCGAGTATGGCAGATGGCGATACGCGTATCGAGCGGGATATCGATGACGAGTTCGGAGATGAGGGTGCAGAGGAGAGTTTGAGCCGGGATTGGGGCACCAGCGGGCATCGCCGTACGGACGTGCGGAATACGGCGGAGCCGGTTATCGGTGGACGTTATGGCTGATTTGCAGCTGCGCTATCGGGCTGTGCGGCCGGAGCTGATGGACGATCACGCAAAAGGGGGCGACTCGCTTCGAGAGGCGCATCGCCATCTGCAGCGGCTGAATGGCATCTTCGGAGCGGCGGGGCCGATTGTGTACGCGGTGAAGCAGCTGTGGCAGGAAGCAGGGCGTCCGCGGCAGCTATCGGTACTCGACATTGGCTGCGGTGCGGGCGATATTAATCGTTCTCTGCTGCGATGGGCGGAGCAGGAGGGCATTGATCTGCAGCTGACGCTGGGCGATCTGACGGAGGAGGCATGCGCAGAAGCGCGCGATCTCTATCGGGACGAGCCCAGAGTGACGGTGAGGCAGCTGGATCTGTTCGCGCTTGCGCCAAGGGAAGCGGATATTGTGGCGGCTTCGCAGCTGCTGCATCATTTTGACGAGGAGCAGGTAGTGGAAGCTGTTGCAGCTATGGTGCGCGGATCTCGCATCGGTTGTGCCATCGGGGATATCCATCGCCACCCAGTTGCTTGGACTGCGGTGTGGCTGACAACGAGGCTTGTGTCTCGCAACCGCTATATTCGGCATGACGGTCCGCTGTCGGTGGCCAAAGGGTTCCGTGCCGCTGACTGGCGACGGGTAGGCGAACGGCTGGGGGACGGTGCCAAGCTGGACTACTCTTGGCGGCCGCTGTTTCGATATGCTTGCTGGGTTAGGAAGTAAGAGATAGATAAGAGAGTGCTGGGTGGGCAGTGACGAGATCGGAGTGAGAGCGGTATGCCTCTTGGGAATTTGACAGAACAGTGGTAGAGCGGCGTGCTTGCTGGAGAATGTGAGAGAGAACAACAAGGGAGCGTCGGGCGATGCACAACTATGATGTAATCGTCATTGGTGCGGGAATTGCAGGGGCGAGTACGGCATGCGCGATGGCGGCGCGGGGCTGGAATACGCTGCTGCTTGATCGACATTCGTTCCCGCGCCATAAGGTATGCGGGGAGTTCTTGTCGCCCGAGTCGGCGCGGTCGCTCGCATCGCTTGGACTGGCGCATGTGCTGGCGCAGCAGACGCCGCCGCCTCCGTCGATCGAGCGCATCCGGCTGGCGGCGGCGCTGGGCAAGCCGCTGGAGCTGCGGCTGCATACGCCGGCGCAGAGCATCAGCCGCTACGCGCTCGATGATGCGCTGCAGCAGGAGGCGCGGCGGTGCGGCGCGGAGGTGCGCACCGGCGTAACGGTGCGCGGGATGGTCCGCGCGGCGGACGGCTGGCGCGTGCGCATCCGCTCGCGCGAGCAGGGCGAGACGGAGCTGGCGGCGCGCGTCGTCATCGGCGCATGGGGGCGGAATGCGCCGGCGGAGTGGATGGAAGCGGGAGCTGAAGCTGAAGCGCCGCCTATCAACGACGTGGTCAAGGGGCGGGGCGGCGATGGCGAACCGGACCGTCTGCGCGTTGGAGCTGGGGCCTTCCGAAGAGGCGGGCTTGGCCGGCAGGACAAGCAGCCATCGAATCGGCAGATCGATTGGCGCGGCAGGGTGATCGGCGGTGGGTCAGGCAATGATGGAGAGAGTAACAGGCGGAGCAAAAGGCTGCTCGGCGTGCGTATGCTGCTCTCTGGCGTGCCGGCGGAGCCGGTGGTGGAGCTGTTCTTCTTCCGCGGCGGGTACTTGGGGCTAGTACCCGCTGGCGATGGGACGGCGAACGCGGCTGCGCTCGTGACGCCGGAAGCTTGGGCGGCGGCGGGGCAATCTACCGCCGCCGTTCTTGCCGCGGCGGCGCAGCAGGTGCCCGCGCTGGCAAGGCGGCTGCGCGATGCGCAGCCGGTTGCAGGCACCGCGGCGGCAGCGCCGGTGGTGCTCACCCGCGTGCCACGGGCATGGGGCATCGTGCCGCATGTCGGCGATGCCGCGTCGGTCATCCCGCCGCTGTGCGGGGACGGGATGGCGATGGGGCTGCACGCGGCGGCGCTGTGCGCGCCGCTGGCGGACCAATATTTGCACGGCACCCTCTCGCTTAGTGAATGGAGAATGGCGTACACGGAGGCGCTTCAGCGCGATTTTGCCGGACCGCTGCGTTGGGGACTTCGCCTTCAAGCCGGGCTTGGGAGCAGAGTGTTGTCTCTACTGCTGCTCGGGCTTGGGCGTCTGGCGCCCAGTATGGCGTATCGGCTCGTCGAGGCGACGCGGCTGCAGCTGCATTAAAGGGATAAAACTGCTTCGTCTGCGGACGGAGCAGTTTTTGTTTTGGGCGATAAACTTACCTCATTCTTACGAGGCTGCCTTGCTCCACAAAGGTATAGGTCACTCATCTTCGAAAGGCCTAGACAGGGGTTTTCTCATTAGCTAATGGCATGCATTTTTCGAAATGTTTCGGATATCGTTTTCAGTCTGTTTTTCATTTATGAAATTTGTGTTGTTTCGATAATGAGGAAGGAATTGTTAATACAAATGTGCAATAGTAAATAAAAACATTACATATTTATGGTTCATCATAAGGGGGTCACATTGCGATGCGTAATAAACAGCTTGAGTCTGGTTCGGCCGAGCAGGCCGGAATGTCGGAAGTCCGGGTTAAACGGATTGCTGAAGCAGCAGAGCAAATGGTTGTGAATGGCGTAACACCGGCGCAGGTTGTCGTTGCGGCAAGGAAAGGTATTGTCGTCGTGCATCAAGCGAACGGCAAATTCGGCCCAGAGCCGGAAGCGGCTGATTTGTCACGCAACGCGTTGTTTCCACTTTGCTCGATAACGAAGCTGTTTACGGCAACCGCCATTCTTATGCTTGTAGAGGAAGGTCTCATGGGGCTTAATCGGCCGATCGTTGATTATATTCCCGAGTTTACGGGTCCTGGCAAGAAGGGGGTTCACGTTCATCACCTGCTGACGCATACGTCGGGCATTAACGGCGAGGATGTGTGGAAAATCATCGAGCGCAAGCGCGATCAGGGGGTTGAGCTGCCGCCTTGCCCAGAGGGTCAGGATGCGGATACGCATGAATCGCTATGCTATGGCTATGAGGTGCCGCTTCGTACGAAGCCAGGCCAAGTGATGCAATACGTCGGCTTCGGCTACAATTTGCTCGGAGAGATCGTATCTCGGGTGAGCGGAATGCCATATCATCGATTCGTTGAGGAGCGGATCTTCAAGCCGCTGGGTATGCACGATACGTATTATGCAGTACCTGACTCGGAGCGATATCGGATTGTGCGACGCGCGCCAGAGGCAGCTTGTGCGGAATGGATTGAGACGGAAGACATGATTCGGTCGATGTCTGCAGGCGGCGGTGCGTATGGTTCGGCGTACGACTTGGCGATTTTCGGTCAAATGTTCCTGTTCGGCGGTGAATACAACGGCGTGCGGCTGCTCAGTCCGATTACAGTATTCGAAATGACGCGCAATCAGATTCCTGGCGTTTCCTCGCAATATCGCGATGAGGTATTCCCGGAAGCGTACTGGGGTTATGGCTGGGCGATCAACGGCACGAAGCGGGATGGCGGCGACTTGTTCTCAAGCGGTGCGTACTCTCACTGGGGTGCGGCAGGACCGTTCGTCTGCGTCGATCCGTTGTACAGCACGGTGACGGTGTATCTGTCGGTTGAGCTTGACCATAATCGGCCGTTCAAGAATATGTATGCGGATCACTTCAACAATACGGTATTGGCGGCGATTGAGCAGCTGTAGCGTATAGCGTGTAGAGTGTAGAGTGTAGGACAAAGTATTGAATGTGGTTATGTGACAAAAGCTGTTTCGCCGGCACAGGGATGTGCTTGGTGGAACAGCTTTTTCGCATTATTAGGCTATCCAGAGATCTCTGGGTGTTCTTTGTGTGCAGAATGACTCGGGACAAGCAGGCCGAGTTTCTCATTGACATTAACTGTGTACCGTATATACTGTTTATATAATATACTGTTGTTGAGGAAACAAAGGAGGCCGATTTCTAATGGGGAAAATCGCGATCGAAGTCCGTGGCTTGCATAAGCGTTATGGTGACAAAATCGTGCTGAGCGGCATCGACCTTGCCGTGCCGGCGGGTACGGTATTCGCGCTGCTCGGACGTAATGGCGCTGGCAAAACGACGCTTATTCATATTCTATCGACGCTTGCCTCTGCGGATGCAGGAGAAGTACGGATAGCGGGCCGTGACTTATCGTCAGACGCTAACGGTGTAAGAGGGGCAATCAGCCTTACAGGGCAATTCGCCGCAGTAGACGCTATGCTGACGGGTAGAGAAAATCTGCATATGCTCTGTCGGTTATCAGGTTTATCGCCGTCGGCCTCTCGGCAGCGAACAGCAGAATTGCTCGATGCCTTCGACCTGAAGGACGCAGCAGGCAAACGTGTCGGGTCCTACTCGGGCGGTATGCGCCGACGTCTCGACCTTGCGCTTAGTCTCGTACGTCCGAAACCCGTGCTCTTCCTCGACGAGCCGACGACGGGTCTCGATGCGATGAGCAGGCGCGCGCTGTGGACGATGATTCGGAAGCTTCGCGAACAGGGTATGACGATTTTCTTGACGACGCAATACTTGGAGGAAGCCGACGAGCTTGCCGACCAAATTGCGGTACTCGCGGATGGCCGCCTGATTGCTTCTGGATCAGCCTCCGAGTTGAAAGCTCGGTTTGGCGAAGCCGTTATTGAGATCAGCAATGATGACGACGTTATTATTCGGACTTTGCCGACGGACGGGACGATACAGGATGTAAACCGTGCATTGCAGGAGGCTCTTCGGATTGTTCCAGCTAATGCGAAGGTAGCCATTCGCCAGCCGAGCATGGAGGATGTGTTCTTGGCACTGACTGGCCGTGAAGAGGAGGTCGCCGTAGGATGACAACGACTATTTTTCAAATAGAAGAACGACAAGAGGACATGAAACACGCTTCTTTCAGCGTTGCCAATGCTGTGTTTATTGGCCGCAGTCTTCGTCTCAGCTTGCGCAATACGGAGGCGCTTCTGATGGCGATCGTGCTGCCCGTTATGCTGATGCTGCTGTTCACGTACGTCATGGGCGGCGCTCTGGATCCTTCCGGCAACTATGTGAACTACGTCGTCCCGGGGATTATACTGCTGTGCGCCGGGTTCGGTTCTTCAAGTACAGCTGTTGACGTGGCGATGGACATGACGAACGGGATTATCGATCGATTCCGGACGATGCCGATCAACAGCATTGGGGTTGTCATGGGGCACGTCATTGCGGGTGTCGTCCGCAACCTGCTTGCGACGAGCGTCGTGATCACCGTAGCGCTGGCAGTAGGCTTCCGCCCAACGGCCGATGTAGGGGAATGGCTGCTCGCCATCGGCATGATCGCCCTGTTCATCTTCGCATTCACCTGGTTGTTCGCTGCGATTGGCATTGTCACTCGCAGTCCATCTGCAGCCAGTGCATACGGCTTCGCGCTGCTGTTCCTGCCTTATCTGTCCAGTGCGTTCGTTCCAACGAGTACGATGCCGAGCTGGCTGCAAGGAGTCGCTAACCATCAGCCGATTACGCCGGTCATTGAGACGATTCGCGGATTGATCTCCGGTCAATCGGGTCAATCGAACAGCGATGGATGGATCGCGATCATCTGGTGTCTTGCCATACTGGCTGTTGCTGTCGCATGGAGCGCGTTTGCGTTTCGTCATCAAGCAGGCCGCCGATAAAACGAAGAAAGGTTCGCGAGGCGCCATTATGGCACCGCTCGAACCTTTCTTTATTTGCATTCCAGGTAACTGGCCATACCGTCTAATATCCGTTCCAAGCCGAAGTCGAGATCGTCGCCGATCGGATTGTCTTGCTCTTGTTCACCTGTATACACGCCAGAAGCGATGACAGGATATAAGCTTGGGTATTGTTCTGGCTTCACAAGCTGCCGAAGCGCAGGTCCGAAGCTGGAGCCGCTGAAGTTCTCGAAGGTACCCCCAGCTTTCATCGAGAGCATGAGATCTCTGCGAATTAAGCCAACGGCTCTCGCATAAGAGCTGAGCAGGAGCAAGAATGACATTTTCTCGTAGTCTGATATCGGAAAATCACGCATCGTATGGATAGCCCAGTCCACGTATCGGAGCGTGTTCGGCGTGCTAGGAACTCCTACAATCGGGATATCGGCATACCAGGGGTGGCGTACGAATATGTCAACGCTTGCTTCGACGTAGGCTTTCATTTCCTCGCGCCAATTGGCATATTCCTGCTGCGGAGGAATGTTCGGATCGCAGACGGCATCCTGCATCAGGACGAGCAAGTCCTCTTTGCTCTCGATATAGCGATATAATGACATCGGCGTATAGCCAAGCGAGCTGGCGACCCGATTCATCGATACGGCTGATAATCCGTCTTGGTCTGCAATCGCAATCGCAGCTTCTACAATCTTTGCAATGCTTAGCTCACCCTTAGGGCCTCTGCGTTGCTGCTTAATGATTCCCCAGCTCAGCCTCGAGGCGTTCGGCAAACCCTTCAGCGCTTCTGCGTCTATGGTTGGCGGTACCGCAGCGTCAGGCTGATCTCCGTTCTTGTCTGTCATGTCGATCCCCTTCTTCAGAAAACCTTATATGCTATATACAGTATAGCATATCTGTTGTTATCTATTAGAGGCGGATCCGTGCAGATTTCGAAGCTCGCTCATGAGCTGTTTGCCTATCTCATCAACCGGCATCATTGGCCCCGACTTACGCCATTTGCTCAGCAGCTGGCTCACTAAGATGTCTAGTATGTACATGGATGCAAAGCAGTAGTTGGACAAGACAACGACTGCTGTACCGGTCTGTCGGTCGAAGGCTGTGTAGCTTGTGAATCCATAAGTTCCTCCGTTATGCCATAAGTATTCGCATTCGGGTTGTTTCTCCAGCACCCAGCCTAAATATCGGTCGGTGCCATTCAGTGACACAGGGGAATGAATCGCTTGAAAGTAGTGCGGGATGGCGGTATTCTGCTGTGATGCGTTTGCGGTTAGGTTGCTCTGGATGAATATCATCATATCTTCCACTGAGGACTTAATCCCGCCGGCCCCCTCATGAACGGATAAATCCCAGTGCGGTACCCGCCGGCCTGTAGAAGTGAAGCCTGCGGCGAGGCGCTTCTTCTGTTCCGCTGATAAGTGGATGGACGTACTGGTCATATGAAGAGGGCCCGTGATGTACTTGTGGAGCAGTTCATCATAGGTGCAGCCCGTGGCGCGACAGAGAATGTAACCGAGCAGGCCGAACCCGAGGTTCGAATATTCATAGGTTCCAATACGATCTTCGCCATTGTAATCGGACAGGAAGCTGAGCATCAGTTCTTCTGTATAGTCCGCGAAAGGATTCAACCGATTGCGAGGCTTAATATTGGCCGGCATTCTCGGTAATCCGGATGTGTGCGCGGCCAAGTGCTGAAGCGTTATTTTGCTCCAATAGGGATTGTGGTGCAGCGGTTCGAGGTACTCATATTCGGAGATAGGTTTCTCTAATGAGACATAATCGTCCTGGGCACATGCTTTCAGCAGGATGGTCGTGAACACTTTGGTGATGGAGCCGATCTCGTACAGCATGTCCCTGCCGGGAACATTGGAGCCGCGTGGAGCATTTCGATGTTCAAAGTAGGAAACCTCGCCTTGATTTATGATGCCAATGGTAAGCTACAGACGCTTCTTGCCTCTTACATAATCGGTCGTGAGAGCGTGAAATTGTTCAGGCAGCAAGGTAATCCTCCTATATAAATAGAGATGAGAGAACAATAGTTATTTCCCAGGTAATTTATGTTAAATACGCAGATACACAAGTCTTGGTTGCAGGTACTAACGAAACAAGACATCCTTCACTCCTTTGCAGAAGATGGTTAACCTTACGTGCTGTTAGTTCCGTGACTATCTGTTTGTTGAATGGACGATTTCATTTTCAGAAAATGTCTTATTTCCGCCTTGTAGTATCGTTGTTGCGTCTGGTCTGCTTTATTATCCCTAGGGCAAGAAACATGCATTTCTATATAATCTGTAATTTATATCACAGCTGCAGTGGTTGCTTTACGATTAGAATGATAGAAACGGAGAGAGACGAACAAGCACGATCTCTAGGAGGGGAAAGGCATGAATACACAGGAACGCGAGCGATTAGTCGTCATCGGTAACGGTATGGCAGGGATCAACACAGTAGAGAATATGTTGAAGCTTACACCTAATGCTTTTCAGATCACTGTTTTCGGCAGTGAACCCTATCCGAACTATAACCGTATTCAGCTGTCTTATGTACTTGAGAAGAGCAAAGCCGTTGAGGATATCATCCTTAACGACTGGAATTGGTACCGTGACAACGGGATCGACTTATTCACCGGCACTACGGTCACAGCTATTGATACGATTGGCAAAAAGGTTATTGCAGATAACGGAATGGAAGTTCCATACGATAAACTGATTATCGCGACGGGCTCGAAGCCTTTCCTGCTGCCGGTTCCGGGCGTGGATAAGGAAGGCATCGTCGGCTTCCGGGATATTGCCGATTGCGAGCTTATGCTTCGCACCGCGAATGAATATAAGAAAGCAGCCGTTATTGGCGGCGGTCTGCTTGGATTGGAAGCGGCGAAGGGCCTGCTGAAGCTGGGCATGGACGTTACGGTTGTTCACCTCTTCGAGGACTTGATGGAGCGGCAGCTGGATCATACGGCTTCCCATATGCTGCAGGTTGAGCTGGAAAGCCAAGGGCTGAAATTCGCAACCGGTAGAAAGACGGTAGAATTCCTTGGAGCGGAACGCGTTTCGGGATTGAAATTCAGTGACGGAACGGAGCTTGAAGCAGAGTTCGTCGTGATGGCGGCAGGCATTCAGCCGAACGTTCAATTGGCACGTGCGGCAGGAATCGAAGTGAGACGCGGCATTGTCGTGGACGATTACATGCGCACTTCGGTGCCGGATGTATTCGCAGTAGGCGAATGTAACGAGCATCGAGGGATATGCTACGGTTTGGTTGCGCCGCTGTTCGAACAAGGGGCCGTGCTGGCCAAATACTTGTGCGGAGCGGAAACGAAGCCATATGAAGGCACCGTTGTCTCCACGCAGCTGAAAATTTCAGGCGTTGATGTTTTCTCTGCAGGCGAGTTTCAGGATGCGCCAGACCTTGCTGTCGTGCGGATGCACGACGAGTGGCGGCGCGTCTATAAGAAGATCCTGCTTCGCGAAGGCAGAATTGTCGGAGGCGTGTTGGTCGGTGACGGGAAAGAAGCTACGCGGCTTCAGCAGTGGATCCGCACGGGTACGGTGATGACGGAGGATATCCATGGGCGGCTCATGGGTGCAACCGTAACGGAGACCGGCAACACGGCAGCAGAGCTGAGAGACGAAGAAATCGTATGCGGCTGCAACGGGGTAACGAAGAAGCACATCGTCGATGCGATCAACGAGCATGGTTTGACAACGGTAGAGGAAATCAAGGTCACGACAGGCGCATCGCGTTCCTGCGGTGGTTGTCGCCCAGTTGTTGAACAAATTCTCCAGTATGTGCTCGGCGACAAATACGATTCGGCTGCAGCGAAGAAGGAAGGCATCTGCGGCTGCACGACGCTGAGCAGGGACGAGGTTGTACGACACATCAAAGAGAAGGGGCTCATTACTTCCAAAGAAGTTCGATATGCGCTCGGCTGGAACAATGAAGAGGGCTGCTCGAAATGTCGTCCTGCACTCAACTATTATTTGGGCATGATATGGCCGACTGAACATGCGGACGAGCGGGATGCGCGTTTCGTTAACGAAAGGATGCATGCCAACATCCAGAAGGACGGAACGTTCGGCGTCGTTCCGCGAATGTACGGAGGCGTAACGACGCCGGAAGACCTTCGTCTTATTGCTGACGTCGCGGTTAAGTACAACGTTAAGCTCGTTAAGGTAACCGGCGGTCAACGGCTTGACCTGCTAGGAATTAAACGAGATGACCTGCCGAAGGTATGGGAAGAGCTGGGGATGCCGTCGGGGTATGCCTATGCCAAAGCGCTGCGAACCGTGAAAACATGCGTCGGATCGCAGTTCTGCCGATTCGGGACGAAGGACTCGATGGGAATGGGCATTCTGCTGGAGAAGAAGTTCGAACGGCTCGACATGCCGGCCAAATTCAAAATGGCCGTCAATGGCTGCCCTCGCAACTGCGCCGAATCTTCGACCAAGGATATCGGCATCGTCGGCAACGAAGGCGCTTGGGAGATTTATGTCGGAGGCAACGGCGGCATCAAGGCGCGCCTGGCGGAGCTGCTGTGCAAGGTAATGACGGACGAGGAACTGCTCGAGATCGTATCCGCCTTTATGCAGTATTATCGGGAGACAGGTAAGTATCTCGAACGGACGTCGGACTGGATTGAGCGTGTTGGAATCAAGTCGATTATTCAGACCGTAGTCGAGGACGTGGAGCAGCGCAAACAGCTGGCCGAGCGCATGGAGCTTGCACTGGCTCAGGTGAAAGAGCCGTGGAAGGATATTCTCGACAACTCGAAGCTGCGGGAGCGTCTATTCGAGAACAGCCAGGGCGCAGCCAATGCTGTCGACGAGAAAGACTTCCATTATTATTCGGTTGGAACGCTGGAGCAGTATGCGGAGCGGCTAGGCCGAGTCGTCCAGCTGGAAGGGCAAGAGATTGCCGTATTCCGAACTTCGGAAGGCAGCGTATTTGCGCTCGAGAATAAAAGTCCCGGGCCGCGGGGAGGCACTATCGTGGAAGGTATCGTAGCGGGCGACATCCTGTTCGATCCCATCTGCGATTGGAGGATCAGCCTGTCGGACGGCCAAGTGCAGACTCCGGATAAGGGCCAGGTTCGGACGTATCCCGTTCGAGTAACAGACGGCGAAGTGTTCGTTGGGGTTCGTATGGGCGTAGTGAAATGATTTGCTGTTGAGGTTATAAAAGGAACCGCGAGGGCTGAAGGCTATCTCGCGGTTCTTTGTGTTGGCGTCAGAAGAGGCAGAGGCTGACTTGTGCGGGGGCCTGTGCAGCCCATCTATTGGAATATACTAGACTCTAATTGAAAATCTGCGAAAAACGTAAAATACACGCGATAAATGCCCATTTTTCCGCCTAAATCGACTAAATCATAATATTCTGAATATTTACACAAATGATAGAATCGTATATTCTTAAGTCAGTAACACGAACCACACAACCTACAAGAAAGGCATCGAGCCAACAAGGTTAAGCAATAACAATAATAACAGAAGCAACAGGAACCTAAGGAGAAAGTGAACTAAGTGAGACAAGTGAAGCAATGGAAGGTTCAAAACCTCGTTACAGAAAGGGGATAGTCCATTGTACTAGGTGAGCGAAGCATGTTACGCATAAAGTTAAGCGAATGAAACCAAAGGAGAAAGGGAAGCAAGTGAGACAAGCGAAGGAATGGAAGGATCAAACCTCGGAACGGAAAGGGGATAGTCCATTGGGCCAGGTGAGGCGAAGCATGTTACGCATAAAGCAAAGCGAACATGCGGGTATCGGTATAGCACCACAGCAAGTCAATAAAGTGAGATTATCACGGATTGCCTGAAGGGATGAGATTCCACCAAATTACGAATGCGTTAACCCATCTGCTACATGAACTTCAAGTATCACATAGAAGGGCGAGGATAACGGCATTTTGAAGAAACGGAGCGCAAATAATTGAATAGTAACGATACGACGTAATAAGGGTTCCGGTTATCTCAGATAAGCGGGACTCTTATTTTTGTGCGTAAAAAAGAAGAACCGCGAGTTACTGCGGCTCTGCGGTATTCGGTATTCATTCTATGTTCAGCCACGCCTTACCCAACAATGTCATACGTCGGCGTGTCTTCCGTGCATTCCTCTTCCGGCGATCGTTCGCCTTGCCAGAGCAGCTGCATCTCTTCGCATGTCGCCAGTAGCTCGGACAGCGTCCCTTCGGCTTCCACACGGCCGTCCTTCATGACGATTATATGGTCCGCGCGTGCCAGCGCTGCATGCCGATGGGAAACGGCGATGCAGGTCATATCCGGTTCGCGGAACAGCCGCGACCACAGCTCGTTCTCCGTCTCGACGTCGAGCGCGCTGGACAAGTCGTCAAAGATGAGCAAGTCGGCGCCGGTCATCAGCATGCGTGCCGTCGCGGCGCGCTGGAGCTGTCCGCCCGACAGCATGACGCCGCGGGGGCCGACGAACGTCTCCAGCCCCTGTTCCAGCGACTGCACATCCTGTTCCATGACGGCGAGCCGGATGACGCGATCGAGCTCGGCTTCGGTCACTTGCTTCCCCTGCGTAATGTTGTCACGCAGCGAGTCGCTGAACAGCCGAGGCACTTGTGGCGTATAGGCTGCCCTCGGCGGTCTTAGGAATGCAGCGGGATCTGCTACGCGGATTCCATTCCAGGTCAACTCGCCCGCAGACTGCGGAAGCAGGCCCAGCAGCGTCCGCACGAGCGTCGACTTACCCGAGCCGACTCGGCCCGTAACGACGAGAAACATACCACGCGTGAGTCGAAAATCGACGTCCTGGATGCCGTTGTTTGAGCCCGGGTACGTATAGGACAACCCGCGGACTTCCATGTTTTGCAACCGCTCCCCTTCAACGTGGGCGGTCTCCGGTGCTTCCGGCGGCTCCCCGTACAGGTGGATGTCGCCGTGTTCCGCGATGCGGTCTTGTTCGCCGGGACGGAATAGGACGCGCATCCGTTCGAGAGGTACCTGCAGCCGTTTATGCTGGAATACCATATAGCCGAATAAGGAAATGCTGGACGAGAACGTCCCCAAGAAAGACGTGAACAAGGCGAAGTCTCCGACTGTGAAGCGGCCGGCCTTCATCTCCGAAGCGCACATCAGCAGAATGCCGCCTGTGCACAGGCTAATGACATGCTGGTTAAGCGATCTCATCCATTGCTTGAACAGATTGTCGCGAAGCGCCGCTCGCCGCCTGTCTTCGTTTAGCTTAATGAATCGATCGGACACGCGTGCTTCGGCTTTCCCGAGCTTCACGGCTTGAACGGCTCCAAACGTCTCAGCAATGAAGCCAGTAATGCGGCCAGTCGCTTCACGATTGGATTGGGCATACTTGCGTGCGCGGTTGCCCGACAAGTTGTTGAGCAGCGTAACGACGATGAGCGGAGCGACGGCGACGCATGTAATCATGACGTTAATACGGAGCATGATCCAGACGCAGACGACGAAGTAGATTAAGCGTCCCCAGAAGTCGACCCACGACTCCACATAATCAACGGTTTCGTCCACGTCTTCGCGGAATCGCGTCATGGCTTCGCCTGGCGAAGCGGGCAGGTTGCGGCCAGGCCAACGTAGAATCCCGCTAAGCAGATTCCGTCGGAGCAGCGCTTGCAGATGATAGATGTAGGTGACCCATTGGAAGAAAGCGTAATAGAACAAGCCGACGCGGCTGAAACGCACAAGGGCGACGATTAACAGCGGGAACACGAGCCATAGGTAATTGTCGGAGCCGATTGCGGCCCGATCGAACAACCATTTCATGCCCAAGCCGATGCCGACGGGCAAGGAATGAAAGGTGCCCCATAACAGAGCATTGATGATATAGATGCTTGGGTTGTAGGCGTACAAGCGCTTCATGAATTGGGTGACGGTCATGCCAATTCCTCCTGTAGGGCGGATCCGAGCAGCCGGCTGTATGCCGAATCAGGATCCTCCGCCAATGCGGCCCTGGCTCCGAATTCGATAACGCGCCCTTGGCTCAGCACCATGATCTTGTCGACGTTGTCGAGCGTCGACAGTCGGTGCGCGATAATAATGCCGGTACAATTGGCGAGCAATTGATCGATTGCTGTCTGCAGTGTTGCTTCCGTAGCGGCGTCCAGACGAGAAGACGGTTCGTCTAGAATGATGAGGCTGGGACGGGTTAGGAATACCCGCGTCAACGCGAACAGCTGCGCTTGGCCGGCTGAGAGCGAAGTGCCGCCGCTTGTCAGGCGGGTATCGAGACCGTCTGGCATAGCGTCTAACCAGCGCCGGAGCCCAAGCCGCTCGGTTGTCTGCAGCACTTCTTCGTCGGAGATGTCGGCGTTGAATAGGGTTAGATTATCTCTCAGCGTGCCGTCGAAGAGCTGCACGTCCTGTGTGACCATGCCGACCTTGCGGTATAGCGCTTCGATCCTTAGGGAGCGAATGTCCACGCCGCCGATCCGAATCGTACCGTTGTCGATGTCATACAACCGGAGAAGCAGCCGACTGATACTGGTCTTGCCGCTGCCTGTACGCCCAACGAGCCCCAGACGTTCACCCGGTTGTAAGTTGAAGCTGATGTCGTGCAGCACTCGCCGGTCGGCTCCGTAGCCGAAGTTTACATCCTCGAATGATACGGACAGTGGACCGTCCGGGAGTGATTCAACGTTGCCCTCTTCAATTACGGTGCGCTCGGAGAGCAGTTCCCGTGATCGGCGCATGCCCGACTTTGCCTTCTGAAACTCCTGCAATTGGTTGCCGAGCTGTTCAATCGGGTCGTTCAGCATCTGCGTATATTGGAAGAAGAGGTACAGCGTGCCGAGTGTAATTCGATCGGCCATATACAGCCGAAGGCCGATCATGAGGACCATCGTGACAGCAAGCGTAAACAGGAACACGGTGGCATTCCATGGCGTAACGCGCAGCAGCCAAGCTTTGCGGCCGACTCGAAAGACGGCGCGCATCGCGCGGTGATATCGGGTCATCAAGCGCTTGGTTCCACCGTTCGCTTGCACATCCTCAATGCCAGCGATTCTTTCCTCAATGAGGCCGAATAAGGCAGCATTCGCTTGGCGTTCTTCTTGGGTCGTCTTCACGCCCAAGTTGCGAATCGCGAACATGACACCGATGGATACGGCGGTGAAGACCGTCATGGCGACTGCAATCGGCAAGCTGTTCACGTACATATAGCCGAGAATGCCGGTGAGGAGCACAAAGCTGCCTACAATCTGTACGAGGAACATCCCGAAGAAGTTGGACATGTGGGTGACGTCCCCGTCGATCCGCTCGATCATCTCGCCGGGCGTCTTCAGGTTGTGATACCGCATGTCGAGCCGGAGCGCATGTTTGAACAAGTGAGTCCGGATCCGATTCGTGGAACGCCAAGCGACGTCATTCCCAAGATAGTCGAGCGCAACCGTCAGCAGCTGGTTTACAACGGCAACGGTAAGATATAGGCCGGCCAGCGTGAGCAGGACGGAGACTGCGCCTTCTCCTATTGCTTGATCGATGAAGCGGCTGACAATCTGCGGTTGAGTCAGCTGCAGACCGATGGACAGCAGCAGGAGGAGAAGCAAGAAGGCCATTCGCCATTTGACGGGGCGCAGATAATGGAGAAGCCAGGATATCGAGTTTGCTTGTTGCGGCGGCATAATAGAGCTCCCTTCGCATTGTGATAGAGATAAGAAAAACCCCAGGCGAGTACGCCTGGGGTGAATATACGTATAGAAAATTAACGAATATACACGACGGGGTATGTCGGGTTACAACGGCGTATTCGATTGTATACTGCGGCGATGTTCCGTTGTTGTTGACGCATTGTAGACTCCCCCTTCATTGGTATTATGTGGAATAACGGATACTATAGCATGAGGCTGTCAGAAGCGTCAACCAATAATTGTTAGCGCTTCTCACAAGCCCCCACACCGACATATCCCCAAAACAAAAAGAACCGCACAATAGTACGGTTCTCGAATGTTCACATATGGCGCGCCCGATACGATTCGAACGTACGACCTGCAGTTTAGGAAACTGTCGCTCTATCCTGCTGAGCTACGGGCGTCCTAAAAACCTTGTTATATCAACGATTATTCAATTTGACCAAGAACAACAGACTGCGTTTCGACCAACAGTCTCATGATAATTATACACACAGTTTATTGTACCATAAATGCACCGTTACAGGGGTGCTTATATTACTCATTGGCGTTCGCATCGTGAGTAGTTCCAGTTTCACTTTACGCTACAACAATTACTCCTCTGTTAAGCCTTTCAAACCTCTTTAAGCTTTTTAAAGCCCCCTTAAACCTAAACCCATTCAAACTGTTTTAAACTAATTCAATGGCGTTACATAAACCCTTCGTTTTACTCCCCTACTCAGTCTTCCTCCTCAAATTCATTAATTACTCTGGATGCAATCACTATCACTAATAGTTGAAAGGGCGGCATGGTTTACAGATGCAAAGACCATTCACGCCACGACAGCGTTGAGAACACTTATAGCCAGCATCCCATATCAATTTTGGAGCGATACGAAAGAGGATGTAATGGCATTCAAAGAATGGATGTTCAACCAAGGACAGAAGCCGCTTCCATATATGAAGCGGGTTTTTCAGCTACATAACACTCTAAAATCGATTATTATCTACCCAGTTCTTTCGCGTCAGTAAAATCATTCAACTCAGAGTGGCTTCATTATCTCAATTTTGCTCATCCCCTATTTCTCTAGTAAATCATTGATAATATCAATTAGTATCCAAAATAGTATAAATATGTATCGACATAACGCTATTAGTAATGAGAGAGAAAAAGGGGTACATACCTCTTCCCAAAAGTGGGAACAAACCGACCTTTGCCAGTCATGGCAAGGGTTATTTGTCGTTCTCTCATCAATAAATCCAACAAATAGGGGATGGTTTTCATGAAGAGTAATGAAGTAAATGTGCATCAAATTGAGGATTTGCAAAGCGAAGAATGGCTTCCAGTAGTAGGTTATGAAGAATTGTATGCTGTTTCGAATCTTGGACGCGTCAAGCATCTCAGCAATAGTGCTAAATGCAAAGAACGGATTCTGAAACCTCAACTTCAAAGAGATGGATATTTAAGAGTCACTCTGTCCAAGAAAGGTCAAAAAAAGAGAGTCGCTATTCATCGGTTAGTAATGATTGCGTTTATTCCTAATCCAGAAGACAAAGAACAAGTCAATCATCTGGATGGTAATAAACTCAATAATAAACTAATAAACCTTCAATGGGTGACTCCAAAGGAAAATATCGCTCACGCATTCGCACATGGGTTAATCAAGAAGAAAAGCAACGCTATTTCCGCTACTCATTTGGACACAGGAAATCAACAGCAGTTCGAATCACAATCGGAAGCTTCAAAGACTCTTGGCGTGAGCATGAACAATATCTCTGGCGTACTTAATGGAAGAATAACGCATGTAAACAGATGGAGTTTTGAATATCAAAGTGGCAGGCAGATTGTCCTGCCACAGTTGGTATAACCTCTTATGCAGAAGTTTGATTTAATCTTAAACCAATACCTCACCCAATCCCAACCAACGAAATTGGTTGGGATTTTTCACATTACAAGGAGATGATTTTTTATGAAATTATTACTGGATGAGCAAGGATACACCCAAAAGCCACAGGGTATAGAAGCAGGAAAGATTAGTAACCGAATTGCAAATTGTGAAGTTGATATTACACTAGATGAATTAGCAACTGAAATCGTGAAAGGCAAATCATTTCTTCCTGCAACATTAAAGTCGATTGATGGAATAAAGAAGAGAAGAAAGGAACATTGGCTCAGTCAACAAGTTATTGCACTGGACATTGATGATGGCTTATCGCTCGATGAAGCTTTGTTTAATACATTTATCAAGGATAATGCGGCATTTATATATACATCATTTTCGCATTCACCAAGTAAACATAAATTCAGAATTGTTTTCGCACTTGATAAGCCTGTAACCCATTACGAACATTTCGAACGAATCTGGTCATATTTATTTACACATCTACCTTACGCTGACTCTGCTTGCAGAGATGGTGTAAGGCTTTTTTATGGTGGTCGAGAAGTTCATACAATTAATATGAGTAACAGAGTACCAGTAGATTCTGTCCTCTCCAAAAAGGGTTTTTGGTCGGACACAGAGTTAATATCTAATATGTCTGCTCAAAATCCCCCTTCGGTTCATACTATTGAATCACCAAAGAAACAACTATCAGTCATATCCAATCATCAATACGCAAATAACGTTGATGACATACGAGAACGGAATATTGACGCTCTTCGCTTCAATCTGCAACCGCTAAAAGTTGATTTATACAACATGAATGAAGTACATGACTACCTTAAAAGACAGGACTTACGCGAGTTCTTAGGCATCAACACCAGTAGTGGCTTTTGCGATATATTTCACGATGAATTAAACCCAAGCGCGAGTATTTTTATGAGCAGTCAGGGAAGCGAACACTACTTGTATAAGTGTCATAGCGAAAGCTATCCTTTCTGCGGAACGATCATTCAAATCGTAGAACGTTTGCTTAGATGCAGTAATGTTGAAGCAGAGAACTTCCTAATGTCTGTATATAACATTGACCTCATCGAGACAGAACTGCAAAAGCATATGAAAAGAACTCTCGACTCAAACAAACGATTGCTAATGTCGTTGGAACTAGAACAGTTGTATCCGTATTTCTTCAAGGTAATAAAACCATATCGAGAAGACCTATACATTCTATTTGATTTGGTCAAAGAATATCTTCCATCAGGAGATGACCCTGAAATTATGTTTTATCACTCATTAAGATCAATAGCCAAACAACTTAACATTTCTCCTGACTCAGCTAACAGAAGGATGGGGTTGTTTGTGCTATTGGAACTCTTTCTAAAGTATGACGAAGATAATATCCCACCTGAACTAATGAAAAAGTTCACACAGTGGCAGAATCAAAACAAATACAAGTATCGTAATTCTGTTTATGGTGTTCCAAGCTACTCATACGACTTATTGAGCGTAATTGATCTTAAATGCAAGAAGTACCTTGATAATGGCATGACACTCAAATCAATCAGCTATGAAGGAATCTATAGAAACTTCGGGCTTGAAGAAGCCAATAGAGTTTTTCCACAAGACGCGAATAAAGAAATCAATAAGTTAAATGAGGACGTTTCATTGCAACTTGAAAAAGTAATGTTGCATCATATTGAGACGTATGGATTTACAACCGAACAGCTTGTTTTAGAAGATGTAAAACTATACTTCTCAGGTCAACAACAATACAAGTCATCGCAACTAAAAAGATGCTTGGGCGAGATCATTGAGAAGTATTGTTTGTGTCGAAAGCGACTCGACAAGCCACTTAAAGAGAAACTGGGTTTCATTGGTAACGGATACCCTATCGTTATGATGTTCCAGCATGACTTGCAAAGACTAACAGAACACCATGCTATAAGCGCATGAGTAAATTGAATCAAAGTTTTATTTAGATGTATGCGGGGAGTCTCCATCTGACTCCCCATTATATAGATGCAGGTAAATACTCCTGTGGTTCATTATCAATCCATCCCAGAGTACCCATAGTCTGTGGCAGTCAGGGCATTTGAAAAAACTTTGCATATTAGACCGAAGCTACCCTTGGGTTTCTTCTCTAAACTCTAACAATCCCTCATCGAGAGTAATGCTAAGGAAATCTACTAGCGAAGAGGGTTTTTGGAACTGATTAAACATTCTTTCAAAAATACCCCCATGGATAATTTGTTTGATACTACCGTTCTCTATTTCAATTGCTTGTCCATTGTATTCAAATGCCTTTAAATGGCTTTGGGTATTATTAAGTCTCGCGGTTTCCCTTTTTGACATTAAACGTGCATTTACATTTTTACCCTCAAACATTTTAAGCCACGCATGAATATCTAGTGTCATTAGAATAAGTTTTTCCCCTGCAACAACTTTAACTTTATCTTCTATACTAAAAGGGTGTAAAAACAAAGGGTGCCCAACAGGGCTTTGGAAGAACGCTCTAATGTCAATTGTGGGAAAGTCAATACCCATACCTTTTTTCCAAGCATCAAAACCTTTATAGATCGGTATTTTAGTTGTATTATATACACCTACAGCAAGACAAGCGTCAATATAGTTAATTGAATAATTTTTTTTATTGACTTCTTGCAACATAGATTGTACAGCATCAGTAAAATGCTCCGTATAAAAGACGTTATCTATTATTTTTATGTTCCTTCCTAAACTATCTGTTCCCTCACCTTTATTAATAATTTGAAGTGTATTTAATGCAGTAGCTTCTTGTTTGACATACCGCAAAAATTGTTTTTTAAATTTATCATCTTTGTTTTCTAATTCATAATACAGTTTTCTCTCACACTGAAATTCTGAGTGTTCCTTTAAAATATCTGATATTTGCTCATTTACTTTCCCCTCTTTTAATTCTAACACACCAATTTTATCTCGATCTTTTATCAGTAAATCACCTATTTGAATAAAAGAAGTTATATCTGTAATTAAGGGAAATCTCTCATTGTCCTGTTTAAATATTTCTTCAACGACTTTTAAATCATGATTTAAATTAGAGTTATATATTTCCACTTGTGCAGTGAAGTTATATAACCTTCTAATCACAGTAATATCATTATGAAGTATTTGCCATGCAATTGTATCTGCAACTTTTCTTAATACATTCTCTTGATATTCTATTACTTCTACTTTTTCTTTAAGTGCTTCAATATTCTCCTTATTGTCTCGTATTCTGTTTGATTCTTTTATCCTTTCTCTAGTATTCTTTTTTTCTTCCCCTAACAATAATAGATTTTGAACAATTAAGTTTTGGGCTTTCATAAATCCTTTATGAACTTTCGAAATAAACTCTGTTACATGCGCTTGTCTTTTTAGAGCAACATCTGACACCTTAAATGAAACGTTTTTAATTCCATATTCTAATGTGAAAAATAATATAGATTCTAATTCCCTTAGAAATCTTTTTTGCTTCATACTCTCTCTCCTAGGTAGAATTATTAATTCGTAAACTAACTTTCAAAACTTGCAATATATAGAGGGAAAACTACTCCCATTACATAATGGAGTGGTTTAACAAAAAAACTCAGCACGCTACTATGTGTCATTTATTGGTACCCGACATTACACAAGTTTTCGACATACTCATTTCATTTCCTCCAAACTGACTCTAGAGCGAGCTTTAATCACAAGAAAAAAAGTCCGAATTAACGGACTTTGGTTTTCCTCAATATATCGTTTTCTAACGCCCAAATTCGGCTTGTATAGCTTGAATACGTTTTAGGAGTGAGTCTTTTTGCTACAGTGTTCAAGAGCAAGCTTACAATGCGTTCTAGCAATGTCTAGTAGCGTGGCGGTCATCTTCCATGGCTCTCTAAATACATGTTCTCATGGTCACTGCTTCACTCTTACATTGTGCAATGAGGAATTGTTTCTATATCTCTGGTTTTGAAGTACGTTTACAAGCGGACTAAAGTGATTGTGCTGGGAAATCAGATCATCTTTGTTCAACTGGATGTATCGGCGTGTTGTTGTAATATCGGCGTGTCCAAGAATACGTTGCAAGGAGAATATGTCTATTCCGTTCAGCGCAGAATGTTTGGCGTAAAATCTACGGAAGGAATGTGGCGCGACTGACCTAGTAATTCCAGCCCTTTTTACATACTTGCTTAGGTTTGTGCGAATACCATCTGTGGTCAATCGTTCACCGAAGTTGCTGACAAATACGACGTTGGTATCAAAGTGTCGCTGAGTATCAGTACATAATTCTTGGAGTAGACGGCTCATTTCATTGGATAAAGGAATAATGCGGTTCTTACGATTCTTATTCTTTACTGCTGGCAAGTTGATGCACCGAGAGACAAAATCAATATCTTCTATATCCAAAGAACAGACCTCTTGTACCCTCATTCCACTATCTACGAACAGCATAATCATCACGAAGTCCCTGAACTGAGCGAATGATTTTTGATTCGGCTGTTGCAATAGAAGCCGAACTTCTTCCTCGCTCAAAGATTGCTTTGTATCCATTTCGACTTTCATCAGTTTGATGCCGCTTACTGGATTCTTAATAAGCGTCTGCTCCTTAACCAGAACGTTAAACCATGCTTTTAGGAATCGTATGCGGATATTAACAGAGTACGGAGACAATCCACGCACATCATTGTTGACTCTGTGGTCAATGCCTTCATAGCGAACCTTTTCATATGCCAAGTAATTGATGTATGAGCGGATGATTGTGGGGCTAATGTCTTGCGCATGTAGAAGATCGGTGTAGTTCGCGTTCAGCCAATCTTGGAAGTATCCAAACTGGACATGGTATTCCGCTTTTGTGCGAGGTTTTACATTTTCAGCTTCTTTCACACTTACGAATAGCTTAAATGCTTCTGCGATGCTCATTTGAAACGGAGTAGTTATCGGACGCTCTGCAGACGATTCTTTCCGTCCAAGTACAATACGTTTTCCTTTACGACCTTCTGTGCTTTTTACAGATTCCATCTTCATGTCCTCCTAAGATGACTGCGGTAGAAGCGGTTCTGTGTACTTGGTCGGGAGGAACAACAGTCTCGCAAGGTTTGGAGCAACAGTTTGCCCGTTATTGAAGAGGAAACTGTGAGTCCGATTTGTCCTGATAAAAAACAAAAAACCTTGCAATAACAAGGTTTACGAAGAAATGGCGCGCCCGATACGATTCGAACGTACGACCTGCAGTTTAGGAAACTGTCGCTCTATCCTGCTGAGCTACGGGCGCGCAGTACTTCATATTTTACCATGGGTGGTCTGTACGGCGCAACTTCATTACATACGACGAATGGAGATGGGCGTACATCCATTTACTTTTCTGCACCCAACTGTTATACTAAATATATAACACATACAATAAACATGACAGTGGGGAGTTGTCCGTCTATGTTTGTTCGGATCGATCTGGAGTCGGACGTACCGATTTATACACAGCTTACGAATCAGATCATGGAAGGGATCGCAACGGGAGAGCTTAAGCCGGGAGAGGCGCTGCCCTCGGTGCGGTCGCTGGCGGCGGATCTTGGGATTAATCTGCACACCGTTAACAAAGCCTATACGATATTGAAGGACAGCGGGTTCATCCAGATTCATCGGCAAAAAGGCGCCGTCGTGCAATCCGGCGGCATGCCGCCTGCAGACGATGCGTATAAGGAGCGGCTGGCGGAGGCATTGCGGCCGATGGCTGCAGAGTCGCTGGGCCGCGGGATGTCATTGGAGGATTGGCTGGCGATCTGCCGCGCATCCTTCGAGCAGTTGAAAGCCAAGCGTGAAGGGGGACCTATCTCATGAACAGTGTGACGCAATGGATCGTTAGTCTAATCCCATTCCTGCTCGTAGCGGTCGCGTTGGGAGCAACGCCATACGCTTCGCTGCGGACGCCGTTCGGCGTAGCCGTTCCGACGGACGAGCGCAATCATCCGGCAATCCGGGCAATGCGCAAATCGTATGCGCTTGCGGTGTCCGCTGCGGCTGTCGTTGCAGCTCTTCTCGTTGTGCTGCTCAGCAGCACGGGCGTAATTGATAACACTAACAACTTATCCACAAGTGCAGGAAGCTTCAACGAAGCGCCACCGCTGCTTGGGGTAGGGGCAACATTGCTGCTGCTGCTCGTAGGTTTCGCGATGTTCGTCACGTATCATCGCCGCATGCTGGCGTTGAAGGAGCAAGAGGGCTGGCAGAAGCGAATGAATAACCGCTATGCCGCGGCGCAGCTTTCTTTTCACAATGGTCCAGTCGCTTACGGTATCGTCTGGTTTATCCCTCATATGATTGTTATTGCAGCCTGCGCCTTTGTTGCGATACTGTCGTATGATTCCTTGCCAGCTGTCATTCCGACGCACTTCGATTGGGACGGAACGGTGACGGATTCGAGCGCGAAGTCATGGAGCTCCGTTCTCTCGCTGAACTTGATCCAGCTGGTGATGACCGTCATCATGGTGTTTGTGAACTGGTCGATCCGCTGGAGCCGCGCTTCGCTCGATCCGAATAAGCCGGAGCAGTCCGCGCAAGCCGAACGCAAATACCGGCGCAGCACGTCGCTCTTCGTTCTCGTATTGAGCTTCCTGCTCGTTCTGATGATGGGCTGGGTGCAAGCGGTCTCGCTGTATGAGGGCAAGATGGCAGGCAGTCTGGTAATCGTCAGCATGCTGCCGCTTATTGTAGCGGGCGTATGGATGGTCCGTCTATTCCGAATGAACCGCGAACGCAGCCAATTTGACCGGATCAGCCGCGACCAGGACCGGCACTGGAAACTGGGTAGTTTGTACTGGAACCCGGAAGACCCAGCGATCTTCATCGAGAAAAGGTCGGGGATCGGCTGGACGATGAATTGGGCCAAACCATCCGCGTGGCTAGTTATGTTCGGCCCGATCATTCTTATTGTACTCGTTTCACTCTTCGGGACAGACATTATGGTAAGAAAATCGACGGGACTTGGCTGGACATTTGACTTTACACAGCCGCTGACTTGGGTGCTGCTTGCACTAATTGGCATAATCGTTGCAGGCGTTCTGTTGACGAGACGTTTTCGGGGAAGGTAAAAGAAATGAAAGGTGAAAAGTCCTACTTATCGTATACATTTGTCGAAAAATATGAGGTTTTTTCCCAAATCATTCGACAGATTCCAACACACGATCTGGATATCGTTCGTTATAATGAGTTAGATAACTAACACCAGAGTGGTCTAAACGATAGGAGCGAGCCTAGAGCGTGTGTCATGGATAAGAATGAACTGCTCACCCAACTTCAAGCGCTCCGTCTGAAGCTTAATGAAATGGCTGAAGAGCGGGGGAATTTGACGGACCCGGATGTACTTGCTGTCAGTGAGGAAGCGGATCGTATCATTCTTGTTTTGCAGCAAATGCATATGAAAGGGAGATCATGCGCGGCCGCGCCGCGCAACTCCGTATGATAGCTGCAGCTGCCGCTACCCGCGTTTATTACGTAGTTTTCGGAAGAATGCAGTAAGCAAGGTAGCACACTCCTCTTGCATGATCCCGCTAGTGAGCTCCGTTTCATGATTGAAACGGGGCTCTTGCAGCAGGTTCATCAACGTCCCCGCACATCCCGCCTTCGGATCATGCGTTCCATATACGACACGTTTCACACGCGATTGCACAATCGCGCCAGCGCACATCGGACAAGGCTCAAGCGTCACGTACAGCGTGCAGTCGAGAAGACGCCAAGCTTCAATGTGCTGGCTCGCTTCCCGGATCGCAATCATCTCCGCATGGGCTGTTGCATCGTGCCCTGTCTCCCGTAAGTTATACCCGCGACCAATTACCTCGCCATTCCGTACGATGACCGCACCGATCGGCACTTCGCCAATCGCTTCCGCTTTGCGGGCTTCCTCTATTGCTTCGGCCATCCAGCGCCGATCTTCTTCTCGTTCAAACCGCTGCGCAGTTTCATTCACTTCCACTATGGTTCACCTCGCCTATATTGCCTATATTGTAACCCGAAATAGTTCCTCTGACGAGGTTATACCCATTTCGACGAGCTCGCTATGTCGAACAAAATCGAATTATGCCACGAACAAACATTCGTTGTTAACACCATGTGCATAGTTATGTGGATAACTGGGGATAAATCGGTCTAGTTGTCCACTTATTCATCCACAACTTGTGCGGAACTGTGGGTAACCATGTGGATAATGTGAGTAAAATGTGTGCAACGCCCCTTTTTTACACAATTCATGCACACATAATCTGAGGATAATTGGGGATGAAATGTTAACGCAAGCAGTCATTTGCCTAGTCGCTTTCATTTGATGGAAAATATGGTATGATGCAAATATAGAGAATTATAGCGAAAATGAGCGAAAAACAGAAAATAAAGGATGTGTCGTGCTGTGTCGGTCAAGCAAAAACTTACGCTGATCATCGCCGGTATCATATTCGTCCTTCTAGCCGCACACTTGGTTCATCTTCGGATGACGTCTACTTATAATTTGAAGGAAGAAGCCTCTCTCTATCTGGAGGATGTATCAACTAGGTTGTCAGACGAAGCCGCTATAGAGAATTACATAACCTCGGTGGGAACGCCTCACAGTCTCGTTGTGGATGATGTGATGGAGATGAGCGCGTTCCGTCTGGTAGAAGGCCAGCCTGTTCTTATCTATGGCAGCTTCAAGCTGAATCGGGGACATAGCGAGTTGGATAGAGTCAAGCGCACGGTGGAGAAGACCGAGTTGTCCAAGGACGCCCGGCTCGCGGATGGAACCCACGTTATGATCTATTATAAGAAGCTTGACCTCGAGGAACCGACGGTTGTTCGTACCGTGCTCAATCTGAAGAGCGTGGATACGCTTGTGCGCAAGCAGATGACCGAACAAATTCTGCTCTCCGCCGTTCTGCTTATCGTGATGACGCTCATGGCTTATCTGCTGCTCGGACGCGTATTCCGGCCGCTAGATACGATCGTATGGAAGATCGGGAAGCTGTCTAATGCGCAGTTCGATGATATGATCCCGGTCAAAGGCCGTGACGAGTTCGGTCAGCTGTCTCTACAGATGAATAATATGTCCAAAAACATCAGCGTTTATATGAATAAGCTCAAATTCGCCTTTGAAGAAAACCGCGCAATGAAAGATCATCTGGAATCGTTCATTAATCATACGACGGACGCGATTCATGTAGTGGATTTGAATGGCCGCATTCTGTCGGTCAACCATGCCTTCACCCAGATGTTCGGGTACAAGGAGTCGGAGGCCGTCGGGTTCAACCTGCGGCTGGTTCCTGTCGAGCTGGAGCAGGAAGAACAGAAGGCGAAGGATGCGATGCTGGCTGGCAAGGTGCTGCCGCCGATTGAATCTGCGCGAGTAACGAAGAACGGCGACCGGATTGCCGTCAGCGTGACGACCTCGCCGATTCGCGATGCGGCAGGCACTGTCCGTGCGATTGCGAGCATTACGAGAGATATGACGAGCCGTAACAAAATGGAGGAGCTGCTCAGACGATCGGAGAAACTGACGACGGTCGGCCAACTTGCCGCAGGCGTTGCGCATGAGATCCGTAACCCGTTGACGACGCTGAAGGGCTTCCTGCAGTTGCAGCGCCAGACGAACAAGCTGAACATCAATCATGTAGAGATGATGATGGCGGAGCTTGACCGAATCAATCTAATCGTTGGAGAGTTCCTCATACTCGCGAAGCCGCAAGCGACGAAGTTCGAGGTGAAGGATATCCGCTACATCATGGGCGATGTGCTGTCGCTGCTGGACAGTCAGGCTCATTTGCACGGCATCATATTCAAGTACGAGTTCCCGGACGATCCATGCTATATTTCGTGTGAAGAGAATCAGTTGAAGCAAGTATTTATTAATTTGCTCAAAAATGCGATGGAGTCCATGCCGCGCGGCGGGACGATCTCCATCATAGGTGGCAGGGGGGACAATCGCGACGCGGTTATTACGATTACCGACGAGGGCTGCGGAATACCGGAGGAGATGATTCGGAAGCTGGGCGATCCGTTCGTTACGGGGAAGGAATCCGGCACCGGTCTTGGCATTATGATCAGCCAGCGGATTATTCAGAGTCATCGCGGTACGCTGGAGTTCAAGAGCCAGCTTGAAGTCGGTACAACGGCTATAATCAAACTCCCTTGCGGCGACTCCGTTATAGAGCTGCAGGCCGAGAGTGACATGATGGAAGCCATGCGACATATTTCATAGATGTTCTGTGCGTCGAGGCGGTCTCGATTGACGAGCCGAAATCAGGTACAATAGACGATACAGATCGTTAGAATTGAATGCGGCATATGAAGGATGGGATCGGCACGTGGAACGGAATCAATCACGATCCGCTCCTGCAATGGAGTATCGGGCGCTTCTAGTGGGCGCTACGGGCCTGGTGGGCAGCGCACTGCTTAGAAGACTGCTGGCGGAGCCGCATTGCATCAGCTTGACTGTACTGGCCAGACGGCCGCTGGATGGCGCATCTGGACGGGTAGTTGCAGCTGCAGGAGCGAATGTGGGCAAGCTGCGGGTTATCGTCGCTGATTTCGACCGCATGTATGAAGCGTTGTCCGACGTCGAGGCAGATGTCGTCTACTGTGCGCTCGGTACGACCATACGGAAGGCGAAGACGAAGGAAGCGTTCCGTAAAGTCGATCTCGACTACCCGCTGGTGTTGGGCGAGTGGGCGAAAGCTCAGCGGGTACGCAAGTATGTGGCCGTTACTGCGATGGGCGCTTCGACGACGTCGCCGTTTTTCTACAGCAGGGTGAAGGGAGAGCTCGAGGAGGAGCTGGCAGAGCTGAAGCTGCCGGAGCTTCACTTGTTCCGTCCATCGTTGCTGCTCGGCAAACGGCAGGAGGTGCGCCTTGGCGAGTTATTCGGCTCCTGGGCCGCGCTGGCGATTCGTCCGCTCATGATGGGCGCGCTGAAGCGTTATCGGCCGATTAGCGGCGATACAGTCGCTGCAGCGATGCTGCAGGCAGGATCGCGTACCGCTACGGAAGGCGTATATGTGTATAACTCTGCGGATACAGCGGAGCTCGGCGCTCCATCGCAAGGAAACGGCGGCAGCATGAATGATAGTACGGATAGCGGCATGATGGGGTGAAGACAAGTGAGAATTAATAAGTTTATAAGCGAGACGGGATTCTGCTCACGCCGAGAGGCCGACAAGCTCGTAGAGGAAGGCCGTGTCACGATCAACGGCGTGAAGGCTCAGCTTGGCAGCCAAGCTGAGCCAGGCGACGACGTTCGCGTCAACGGCAAACGGGTTGGCGCTTCGAAGCGCCATGTGTATATCGCGCTCAACAAGCCCGTAGGCATTACGAGCACGACAGAGCAGCAGGTGAAAGGCAATATTGTAGATTTCGTCGGACATAAGGAACGGATTTTCCCGATCGGGCGACTGGATAAAGATTCGGAAGGTCTCATCCTGATGACCAACGACGGCGATATCGTCAACCGGATTCTGCGGTCAGAAGGACGCCACGAGAAGGAGTACATTGTCACAGTCGATCGGGCGGTAACGCCGATGTTTCTGAAAGGGATGAGCGAGGGCGTCCGCATTCTCGGCACGATGACGCTGCCATGCAAGGTGACGCGTGTGGCGGAGCGAATGTTCAAGATCATTCTGACAGAAGGCAAGAACCGACAGATTCGCCGGATGTGCGAAGCTTTCGGCTACCGTGTCGTAAGGCTGAGACGGCTGCGCATTATGAACATCCATCTAGGCGACCTTGCGATCGGCAGATGGCGGGATTTGCAGCGCGATGAGCTGGACGAGCTGTTCCAGACGCTCAATTACGATCCGGCAGACTAACAAGAACAAAGGCTGAACCGTGTATCGCCTACGGGCGATTCGTGGTTCAGCCTTTGTTGTGTAATGGGTTACTCGTTCGTTGCAGCGGCCGTGGCCGCTGTATTGTTCGTAACCGTATCGACGTCGGTATACTTGCGCATGAGAGATACTTCTACGCGGCGGTTCTTCGCACGCCCTGCGTCGGTCTTGTTCGTGTCGAGCGGGCGATATTCGCCATAACCGGTCGAGCTGATAAGGGTCGGATCGAGCGCCGAGCTTGTGAGCAGAATCTCCATGAAGTTGAGCGCACGCTGCGAGCTGAGCTCCCAGTTGTTGCGGAAGATGCTGTTCGAGATCGGCTGGTTGTCGGTATGGCCGGCTACGATAATCTCGTAACCAGGATACTGCTTAAGCATCTTCGAGATGGCTTGGCCCAGCTTCTTCGATTCCGGCTTCAGATCGGCGCTGCCGGATGCGAACAGCGCGTTATCGCTGATCGTAATGAGCAGCTGAGACTGATTCAGCTTCGTGTCGAGCTGGGTTGTCAGGCCCGCCGTCTTAATATATTTGTCGAGCTGCTTCTTCAGCTTCTCGAGATCTTCTTGTTCTTTCTTCCGCAGCTTCTCGAGATCGTCGTTCTGATTCTTCTTCGCAGCCGCCTGTGTAATGTCCTGCGTCTGCTGGCTCTCTTCGTTATCCTTCTTAGGCGTCATGTTCTCGTCCAGCGTCTTGCCGCCGTCCAATACACCAATACCGCCATCGAGTGCCAAGTTGAACGCGCGGCTCATCTCGTCGAATCGCTTCGCGTCAACAGAGCTCATGGAGAACAAGACAATGAATAGCGCCAGCAGCAGCGTCATTAGGTCGGCATAAGGGATGAGCCAGGACTCGTCCGCATGCTCCTCGTGATCACTACCGTGTTTACGCTTTCTCACCGCTGCCTTCCTCCTTCTCCTGCATCTTCAAGCGTTCCGTAGGCGTCAGGTAAACCGACAGCTTCTGGTTGATTGCGATTGTAGATACGCCGCTCTGAATCGACAGCAGGCCTTCCACCATCATCATGCGAAGCTCCGTCTCGCGTTGGGACAGGCGCTTCAGCTTGTTCGAGATCGGATGCCACAGAACGTAACCGGTGAAAATACCGAGCAGCGTCGCGATGAACGCGGCTGCGATGGCATGGGAGAGCTTCTCCATATCGCTCATATCCGCCAGTGCGGCGATCAGACCGATAACGGCACCGAGTACCCCGAGCGTCGGCGCATACATACCAGCCTGGGAGAACAGCAGTGCTCCTGCTTTATGGCGTTGTTCCGTCGCGGAAATATCCTCGAGCAGAACGTCGCGTACGAACTCTTGCTCATTGCCGTCAATAATCATCCGCATACCGTTGCGCAGGAAGGCGTCATCGATTTCATCGACTTTCGCTTCCAGTGCGAGCAGACCTTCACGACGCGTGATCGTTGCCCATTCCATGAACAGACGGATCAGATTCTCGCGCGATGGCAGCTTCTGCTCCGTGAAGATGATGCGGAATAGCGTTGGAATTTTCTTAATCTCTGATAGTGGGAAACCGACGAACAGCGATGCTGCCGTACCAACCAAGATGATGACATAAGCTGCTGGGTTATTGACCAGGTTGACGATTGGCGCTCCCTTAAGGTACATGCCGAATACGACGGCGACTAACCCGAGTCCAATACCGATTCCAGTTGATTTCTCCATAATACACCCCGTCCAATAGTAGAAAGTTTCGGCTTGCTTGGTTATAGCGCCTTGATGCGCGAAGCATCTCTTTTCTAACTATATCGACACGATAGGGGGCAGAAGTTATAGATGGACGTCCCTTTTTGTGGAATGGACTCGAAACTAATCGGACGATGCAGAATAAATTTAGGCAGAGACGTTTAAAAAATTGTTTTGTGTACATAGCTTGGTTGGCAATGAAAGGGCTGTTATTTTGTTGTAAAATGGAATGACCATCAACAAGATGTTCTGATAAGAAAGGGATGAAGTCATGGGCGTTAGACATGCACGCGAATATGCGGATATATTGACTGATTTGACGGCTGCGGTAAGCGCGATTCCGAACAGCTATACATTTTTTGAGATGACGAGGGAAGAATGGGAGGAGCTTGGGGAGACGGAGCGAGCGGAAGTGATGGAAGCGCTGGCTGATGACGTATTCTACGGGCTCGGGCAGCAGGCTGACATTCGAGTCGGCGACGGTGCGGTTGTATATGTGCCGAAGCGGCATGTGATTGAGGTTGTGCAAGGCGGCAATGTCATTCAAGTCGTTCGTCTGATCTAAAATGATTCGCGACCGCCGTCGCTGCTCAGTCAGCGGCGGCGAATACCATACAGTGGAACTCGGCTTCTCCTGTTGGCGTCGGCCTTACATACGTATCCGCGATGTGGAAGCCTGCTTTCTGGTAGGCGCGAATGGCTCGTACGTTCCAGGTTAGCACTTCGAGATCAATCTCGTCTTGCGGCGCACGCTTTAGCGCTTGCTCCGCGGTGGCGCGGGCGAATGCAGCGCCAAGCCCTTGGCCGCACCGATCAGGACGCAGTCCCAGTCCGAGGCGTGTGACGCCAAGCAGCGGGAACAGTTGGACGAAGCCGATCATTTGGCCGTTCTGGTCAAGCACAGCCATGTATTGCTGGCTGCGAATATCGGCGTCGCCGAACTCGATGCCCTCGGCCTCCATGACGTGATAGTCGGACCAGCCGTAGAGGTCGAACGGCGCCTCGTAGCGCCAGTTGCACAGCTCCTCGGCATGCTCGCGGCTCATCGGGACGAAGCGAAAATGCAGATTTTGAGAAGGCATAGTCATGATTGGCATGATCTCCTGTCACGAAAGATTCGAATCCTTATTGGTGTCATTATAATACGAACCGAGCTCGATCGTGGTATGATGAGAGCATTGCATCGCAATCTTAGCTTAAAGTTTAAGGAGCTCGTATGCGTAAACTGATCGCCGTCGGCAGTCTGTCCTATCTATTAATAGGGCTAGCTATGGTTCTTACTGGTGCATTATTGGAGCCGATAATTGCATATTACGATTTGGATTATAAAATAGGAAGCTTGTGGATCTCGGATCAGTTCGTCGGTTATTTGATAGGGGTACTGGCCGCACCGATGCTGACCGCTCGGATCGGCAAACGAAGCACGCTCGTCATCGCCTTCGCCAGTCTGACGGTCGCGCAGGCTGCTTACAGCATGCTGCCGCCATGGGGATTGATGCTGGTCATTGCTCCGCTCGCGGGCCTTGGCTTCGGTATGGCAGAAGCAATCGTCGGAGCGACGATCATCGAGCTGGCGGAGGAGAAGAAGAAGGCATCGTCGATGGCCTTCCTTGAAGTGTTCTTCGGGGTCGGGGCGCTTATTATGCCGCTCGGCGCAGCGTATCTCATCCATCTCGGCTACTGGCAGTTGACGTTCCCGCTGCTGACCGCGATTTCCGGTGTGACGATGCTGCTGTGGCTGACCGTATCGTTCGGTAAGGCGGATGATCAGATCGGCTGGCCTTCCCGTTCGGCCGAGGCTCGTGCAGCAGAGGGTAAAGCGCCAGTCGCGAAAGCGAAGTACAACCGCAGCATGATGCCTTTTCTCATCTTCGGCATTCTGTTCTTCCTTATCTATGTCGGACTGGAGATGAGCTTCTCCAACTACTTGGCTTCGTTCCTAATGCAGCGTACGGGGGCAGAGGAAACGAATGCGGCGTCGGTGCTTAGCTTGTTCTGGCTGTTCATGGTCATCGGCAGGCTGTTCGCCGGCAGATTGGCCGATCGGGTCAGCTATCCGGTCTATCTGACGGCTGCTTGCATCGGTACGGTCGTCGTATTCTCAGCGTCGGCGGTTACGATGTCGTTCAACGGCCTCATGATATGGACGTGTATTGGCGGGTTAATTATGTCGGGCATGTTCGCTGTTGGTCTTGTCTATGCGAATAGCCGCATTGAGGGGCTGACAGAACGGACGACGAGCCTCATGGTCGCTGCAGGCGGTATCGGCGGAGCGGTCTTCCCGCGTATCGCGGGCTGGCTGATGGATAGCTACGGCACGACCGCGACGATGTGGCTCATTACTGGATTGGCGGCATTGATGCTGCTATCCATGGCTATGATGGCGGTGGCCGGCAAGCGCCGGATCAACAGCGAGAAGGAACCGGAGGCTGTGACATCGCCATAGGGAACGGATAGGTAAGGGATGAAGTGTAGAAGCGCAAGCATTGTTCTGACGAACAGTGCTTGCGCTTTATTTTATGTCGGAACAGGTATAGCGGCCAATCATTGCACGGATCTGAGAAGGGGTCATCTGACTGAACGATTTGAAGTCCTTCATGAAGTGCGCTTGGTCATAATAACCTCCGCTTGCAGCGACATCCGATAAGGGATTGGCGCTGCGAACGACGCTGTCCAGCGCTCGTTGGAAACGGACGATCCGATTATAGAGCTTCGGAGAGAATCCGAGCGTGTGCTCGAACTTCATTCGAAGATAACGCTCGGAATAGCCGGTTTCGGCGGCCAGCTCGCGTACGGTGACGGCTCCGCCCGAGCGGTGCATCGAAGTCATGCAGTAGCCGACGATGCCGCTGTCTCGCACGGTGCCCGACAACAGCTGCATTCCGTCTCGTTCGAATAATGCGATTCGCTGCGGGAGTCCTTCGCAAGCCGCCAGCTTCGGAGACAGATCAGCATATTGGGAGAGGGCATCCTCGATAGGCGCCTGAACGTTAACGATATCCTTGGGTGGTAAGCCGGGCAATAACAGACTGAGGCGGTAAGATAGTCGGACGCCGAAGTAGACGGCGTTCGGCTGGAGGGGGATTTGCTCTCCTTCGAGCACCGTCCCGCATACGAGAGCGGAAGGACGCTGCGGGTCGCAGCAGAACAGCAGATCGACGCAGCCGTCGGGTACGACTTGAATCGAGCGTCTTGTACGGTCTGTGGTGAGCTGATAATAGATGACGGGCTCGCTTCCATAATGAACGACATGTTCCTTGTATCCTAGGGTCTGCCATTGGAGCCCGTATTGAATGTAACCGCGCGTGCGGTCTATGGCTGCGATGCTGCGAGTCTCGTCGAACAATGAAATCACTCCGCGGGACAGATTTGATACTAAACATAGCAAAGGGCATTATTTCCGTCAATGAGATTATGTAATGTTATCTAACATAAACTGCGCACTGTGTTCCGATTTTTACAATACCAACCCCTATTATGTCAGTTAAATTGACATTAAGACATGAAGCATGATGGGGAGGAACAAGAGATGAGCCGAAGAAAGCTGCTTAAGAAAACCGCCATACTTGGAACTGCAATGACAATCGCACTGGGAGCCAACGGGCTGGCGCCAAGACTGGCCACAGTCGCGGAGGCGCATGGCGGTTCGGAGGATTTCGTCGCACTGCGTCTGTTAATGGAGCAATTCGGGGCAACGGTCAAGTGGGACAGCTTCTCTGGAACGATTACGTTGACGAAGAACAGCACGATCGTCAGAATCAAGCCGAACTCCAACATCGCGCTTGTGAATGGAACGCGTCTTGAGATGGAAGCTCCGGTCATTGTGAAGAACAATCTCACTTACGTCTCGCATCATTTCATTAATGAGGTGTTCCAGTCAGGACTGGATCAGACATTCCAGGTCGAGAAGGTGGCCAATCCGCTGAATCCGTTGTCTTCAGCCGAGATCGAGGAGACGGTGACCATTCTGAAGGCTGCCGGTAAATACAAAGAGGGCTTCCGATTCACCGAAATCGCGTTGAAGGAGCCGCCAAAGGATCAAGTGTGGGATTTCGCGATGTCGGGCAAACCAGTGACGGCCCATCGAACATCGGGCTTCGTCATTCTTGACGGCAAGACGGTGCTGGAAGGCACGGTGGATCTGGTCACGAAGCAGGTGCTGACGTTCGCAGAGGTAACAGGCGCGCACGGAATGATCCTGCTCGACGACTTCGCGACGGTTCAAGCGGCGATTGAAGCGAGTCCGGAATATGCGCAAGCGCTGTTGAAGCGGGGCATCAAGGACGTGAAGCAGGTCGTGTCTACGCCGCTGACGGTCGGTTATTTCGGAGGCAAAGACGAGCTGCAGCAGGATAAACGATATTTGAAGGTCGTCGCGTACTTGAACACGGGAGACGGCAACTACTGGGCGCATCCCATCGAGGATCTCGTAGCGGTCGTTGATCTGGAGCTGAAGAAGGTCATCAAGATCGAGGATGCGGGCGTCGTACCGATCCCAATGAAGCCGACGCCATACGACGGTCGGGACCAGGCCGCAGCAGGGGAAACGAAGCCGCTGGAGATAACGGAACCTGAAGGAAAGAACTATACGATTACGGGCAATACGATTCATTGGCAGAATTGGGACTTCCACTTGCGGCTCGATTCCCGGGTTGGTCCAATCCTGTCGACCGTAACCTATAACGATCAAGGCAAGAAGCGGAAGATTATGTACGAGGGATCGCTCGGCGGCATGATCGTTCCATATGGCGACCCTGATGTAGGCTGGTATTTCAAAGCTTACCTGGATTCCGGGGAGTATGGCATGGGCACGCTTACGTCGACGCTTCAGCGGGGTAAGGATGTCCCGGATAACGCCGTGCTGCTTGACGCGACTATTGCGGATTTCACTGGCGCGCCAATGACGATTCCGAACGCAATGTCGGTATTCGAGCGCTACGCCGGACCGGAGTACAAGCATCAGGAGATGGGGCAGGACAACGTAAGTGCCGAGCGCCGCGAACTTGTCGTTCGTTGGATCAGTACGGTCGGCAACTACGATTATATTTTTGACTGGGTGTTCGCGCAGAATGGCACGATCGGTATCAATGCGGGCGCAACGGGCATCGAAGCGGTCAAAGGCGTCGTCTCGGATACGATGCACGATGACACGGCGGCGGAGGATACGAAGTACGGTACGCTGATCGACCATAACATTGTCGGCACGACGCATCAGCATATTTACAACTTCCGTCTCGATCTAGACGTTGACGGCGAGAGCAACTCCTTCACCGCCATCGATCCGGTAATTGCGGAGAATACGGCTGGCGGGCCGCGGGAGAGCACGATGCAGACCGTACAGCGTATCATTGCGACGGAGAAGGAAGCCGCTCAGAAATTCGATCCTTCCTCTATCCGTCTGGCAACCAACGAGAACAAAGAGAATAAGGTTGGCAACAAGGTGTCCTATCAGCTCATTCCCTACGCCGGTGGTACGCATCCCATTGCTAAGGGAGCGAACTTTAGTTCCGACGAGTGGCTGTATAACCGCGTGAACTTCATGGACAAGCAGCTGTGGGTGACGCGCTACGATCCGAATGAGCGATATCCGGAAGGCAAATATCCGAACCGCGCGGACAAGGATACAGGCTTGGGACAATTCACGTCGGATGACGAGTCGATCGTGAACACGGACAATGTGTACTGGATGACGACGGGTACAACCCATGTCGCCCGCGCGGAAGAATGGCCGATCATGCCGACGGAGTGGGTGTATACGCTCCTTAAACCTTGGAACTTCTTCGATCAGACACCAACGCTTGATTTGAACGGTAAGTAATAGCTGCGATTACCCGGGAGCGGATCATCCGCCCCGGGTTTGCTGTGTGTCGGAACAGGTCGTGGAATGGAGGCGGGTAGTGCCATTGGCGCAGGTCGAAGATGGCTATCTGGCGACTGGCAAATAGTGCTATGATAGATGAACATTTGCACCAGCTGCAGGGCCTGACGGGGGTCATTTTACATAGAAGGAGTGGGCGTACTTGGGTATGATGCATGAAACGTTCGCTTGGGAGCTGGAGCCTGACATATGGCTGCGTGGCGATGTTCGAATGATGGAGGACGGGGAGCCGAGAAAGCCGGTCATCGTGCTGATTCATGGATTCAAGGGCTTCAAGGATTGGGGCATGTTCCCGTATGCGGCTCAACGGTTAGCTGGTCAGGAGAATGCGGTGGTGACGTTCAATTTCTCTCACAATGGAGTGGGGGATGCGGGCGCTGAGTTCGATGAGCTGGATAAGTTCGCACGGAATACGCATACGCTCGAGCTGCGGGATTTAGCGGTCGTAATAGCTGCGATTCGGGATGGACGGATGCCGCTTAGTCATGCGATGGATGCGGATCAGGTGCTGCTGGTCGGCCATAGCAGGGGCGGCGGCGACTGCGTATTGTATGCGGCGGAGCATAGTGCGGAGGTTAGGGGCATCGTCTCGTGGAACGGGATTGCCGATTGCAATCTGTTCGCCGACGAGTTTCGTGAGCAGGTGCTTGAGGATGGCGTCGGCTATGTGACGAATGCGCGGACGAAGCAGCAGATGCCGATCGCGGCATCGTTCTTCGAGGATCTGGCGCTCAATCAGGAGCGCTATCATATTGTGGCGCGGGCAGCTTCGCTGCAGGTGCCTGCGTTGTTCCTTCAAGGTGAGACGGATGCGCCGCGGCTCGTGGCAGGGTTTCAGCGATTGCGGGAGGCTGCGCCGCAGCATCGGTACGTGGAGCTGCCGGAGGCGGATCATACTTGGGGCACGAAGCATCCTTGGGTTGGTACGACGCTGGCGCTGGAGAAGGCGATTGTGCTGACGCGCGGGTTCGCGGGCGGGCTGTTCGAGCGGGAGCGGATCGGTCTGGAGATGGAGTAGAAGATGGAGCGGGAGTAAGTGTGTATGAGGATTGATAGGGCAATGCGACTTCTATCAGCCGGATGGTTGCCAAATCAATAGGGGTGCAGTAGGGTAGTACTAGAGGACTGGCGGGGGTTAAGTATAAGTATCGTATGCTTACTTACTTACTTATTTACTTATACGAGCCGTTCGCAGTGTGCGTGATGCTGTGTGGAGGAATAAGTGTGGGTTAAGCACGCTTATTGGTTAATTTCGCGTACCGCATATATTTAAGTGTAGAGTAAGCCCTCTTATCGGGGTGTTCAGCGGGATATCAGGGGTCGGAAGTGGTTTTATGAGGGTTTTCCCCACACTTAAATGTTCGTATACGTTGTTCATGAGTTAATAAGTGGGGCTGAGCCACACTTATACCATATATAAATGTAAAGGCGGTTGGGAGTTAATGAACATTCTTGCACAGACAGAGTTAGTGGCTCATTTGGACGATTCGAGTTTAGTTATTGTGGATTGCCGATTCCAGCTGGGCAAGCCGGACGCTGGCCGCGAGGCGTACGAAGCCTCGCACATTCCAGGTGCAATCTATCTGGATCTGGAGAAGGACCTGTCGGGTCCGCTTGATCCGGACGGCGAGGGCGGACGTCATCCGCTGCCGGACGCTGCGCAGCTGACGGGTACGCTGAGCCGTGCTGGCATCGGCAATGAGAAGGTTGTTGTAGCTTACGATGACCAGGGCGGCGCAATGGCATCCCGCTTGTGGTGGCTGCTGAAGTACCTCGGACACGAGAAGGTGTACGTACTCGACGAGAGCTTCGCGGCATGGGTGAATGCGGGGCGTCCTGTCTCGTCGGAGGTGCCAGTGCCAGTCGCTGCGCAATACTTGGCAACGGTGCAGCATAGCAAGCTGATCGAGATGGACGAAGTGCGCGAGAAGCTCGAGGAAGAAGGCGTAGTGCTGATCGACTCGCGCGACGGCGCGCGCTACCGCGGCGAAGTGGAGCCAATCGACAAGAAGGCCGGCCACATTCCAGGCGCGAAGAATCTGTTCTGGGGCGAGGGCCGCACGGCTGATGGTACATGGAAGTCGGCAGAGGAGCATGCAGCACGCTTCGAGCAAGCGGGATTGAAGAAGGACGACGAGATCATCGTCTACTGCGGATCTGGCGTGACAGCAACGCCGAACGTGATGGCGCTGGAGGAAGCGGGCTACAAGCGCGTGAGGCTGTATGCGGGTAGTTGGAGTGATTGGATTAGTTATGAGGGGAATGCGGTTGCGACTGGAGCCGAGGAAGAATCGAGAACCAAATAACAGTACTTATTTAATGAATACATCGCCAAGGAGTCTGTACGCCTTGGCGATGTATTTTTTAACGTCCGAAGTCAACACGGAGTCAACAAGCGACTTCTGAAAATACTTACAACATATTGCCCGTATCCTTTGTTAGTTATAAGAGTGTCGGAACTCCCCGAGTCTGAGGACTCCGGCCTTTTTATTATGTATAATGGGTGTCTTTCAAATTAATAAGCTGGTTCATTCTGAAGTCAACACTCTGAGTATCATGTAAGTCAAATCAACATGGAGTCAATAAGACCTGTAGAACCGTAGAGGTTCCTTGATTTCGCGGGTCGTTGAACTAACAGGCAGGATAATGCCATGTCTCACAGGAATACCATCATAAACGAAATTATTTTCTTGAGCGATTATAGACATCCGCTTGCATTGGCATCAAATATATAGGCGGAAAGAGGTGCTTGTTTGCGAACAACCGACGAACTTCGGGGGAGAGTCGAAATGGCTTGGTACAAGAGCGCGTATACTCGGAAGACTGATCCGCTCCATCCGGAGGATGCAGGATCGGACGAAGATACGCTTTCGCTAAGCGACGAAGAACTGACCAAACAAGCTAAATCAGGCGATTCTGCCGCTTTCGGAGAGTTGATCCGAAGACACCGCATCAAAGCCTGCCGCTTGGCGAGATCGATTGCTCAAGATGAGTTCCTAGCCGAGGATATCGTGCAAGAGGCGTTGGTAAGAGCCTTTCTGCATGTGGCATCTCTGTCCGATCCGCAGCGGTTCTTACCATGGTTCCATCGAATCGTGCGCAATCAGGCTTTGATGAAGGTAAGGCGAGGTGGAATCTATGCCAAAGAGCTGCCTCTTTCAAGTTGGGAGGGGCACATTCACGCCTCCGTCTCGTCTTCCGGCGAGGATGAATGGCGGGACATCGAGCGAATTTTGTATCGGATAAGTCAATCGGCGGCTAGGCGGGACAATGACAACGATCCGTCCGAATATTGGTCGAGAAAAGAAACGATCGAGAGCATCCGCGGTTTGCTGCTGTGTTTAGGCCCGAAAGAGAGGGAGATCTTCGACGCCTTCTTCTTTCGGCAGTTGAATCCAAGCGAAATAACGCCACTGTTCCATACTTCGACGGCCAACGTTTATAATCATATCGCTAACGCCAAACGCAAAGTCAAGCAAGAGAGATTGCGCGTTCACATCAGCCTATACGTCGGTAATCGCAGACACAACGGGCTCCCCCGGGCTCGCACGCTTGCTCCTCCGCCATATTGAATGAGGGGAGTGTTTCTTCTGACTGCAGACGAGAAAAAGTATTATACGGGAACCTGGACTACGGCTGCGCAAGCGATGGCCAATATGATTCATTACACAGATAAGAAGTTGGATTTAGTCGATATTATGGGGTATACCGGTCTTACGTTCATGATCAATATACACGAGGAGACGGTGGATATCACCGGCCCCACTGCATCGTTCGACTGGGGAAGTACGTTCGCCAGAGGAATGAATAATTTGGGCTTTAAGTGCAAATACGTCGGGACGATCACTTCTCCTCCCGTTGCCCCAACGCTTGAAGAAGTTGAAGCAGGTTTGGCATTAGCCCAAAAAAGCATTGATCGCGGTATTCCGGTTATGGCATGGGACTTGTTCGTCCCCGAATTCGGCGTCATCTACGGATCCGACGACGATGCCCAGACGCTGCACTGCAAGGACGTCGTGAAGGATGACGACTTGCCTTACACCAAACTGGGGCATGGGCAGATCGGAGAATTGTTCGTGTTTGGTATCGAGAGCAGTTTTGAAGCGAATAAGAACGATTCGTTGCGCGATACGCTAGAGATGATCATTGATCATGCTCGTGTTCCTATTACCCGCTTGGACGGTAAACCGTTCCGCAATGGAATTGCCGGATATCATGCATGGAGGAAGGCTTTTGAAGCCCGAACGGTCGAAGACCTTGGAAACTCGTATAATTCGGGGGTCGTCAGTGATGCTAGAGAATATGCCGCAGAGTTCCTGAGAAGAGTTTCGGCTGAGTGGAAAGAAGCTCCGGCTTTCGGAAGCGAATTTTCCGTGCTATCGCTTGCCGCCTCGGAACATTACCACAAAGCTGCTAATGCACTTGTGAAAATGCGAGAAATGTTCCCGATGTGGCAGGGTGGAGAACCCAATAAACCGGAGCATGCGGAGATCGCGATCTCTCTGCTTGAGACTGCGCAAGTTGAAGAGGAGCAAGGGGTTCAAAAGTTGGAGCAAATGTTGGCTATTATGGAGGCGTCATCTGGACAAATTTCGACTCGAGCGCAAAACAAAACTTATCCCGCCAAAAAATCGTAAATTCGTGATAAACGACGAGGAACGATAGTTAAATAAATTCCGGAATGATACAGAAATTTATGAAATTAATCCGACAGCTGGAGTGATTGGATTAGTTATGAAGGGAACCCGATAGCGACCGGAGACGAAGAAAAACTAAAAGACGAATAGCAGTACTTAAATGACGATACACCGCCAAGTTGCCCAAAGGCTCTGGCGGTGTATTTTGTATGCCCACGAAAATTTCTTAAGAATTTGATTGATCTACTTTCTCTTAATGCTGAATTGGCAGAAGACCCTATAACCTTGAAACCAGTGCGATAGGGTAATTGCATTCCAGGGTAATGTAAATAATCGCTATTATTTTATAAGATGCGACATGATTTGCATTTAAACCAACATATTTGTATAATTTTAGGTGATTTAAAATTGAAGTTTCAATCATCATTGTGTGGATAAGACGATTTTGATATTTATCTCTCTAACATATCGAGGAGGGAACTTGTACATAAGATATATTTGCGCTCGCGAAAGCAGAAGTAAGGAGATGCTATATTCATTCATGAGAGGAGAGAAATGATGGATACAGAAGTTGAGGCTTCCGCCATAGCGTACGTTAAACTTTGTTTAAAAGGACGAGCAAGTAAATTGAAGAAAAGATGGTCTTTGATTTCTAACAGAGAGAATCTTACACATGACACTATTTCATTTGAAGCAATAGCTTTAGACGTAATATCTAATCAGGATTCATTTGATAATCTCGTTGCAGATAAGATAATCATTGAGCAAGGAATAATCGGCTTAACCTCAAATGAAAAACGAGTAATAACAGAATTATACTGGAACAGTAAGAAAGTCATTGATTTATGTAACGAACTACACGTCTCCAAAAATACAATCTTGAAAACAAAACGAAATGCTCTTGAAAAGCTTCGTCGTCGTATATATCTATGACTGAAAAAGTAAATTGGAACGTCGATGGTATAGCTGAATTGCTCTTACGTGTGGGTCAGGGAGCACACGAGGATTTCGAGAAATTATTCAATAGATTTGAACCGCTTATACTAAAATTGGTTAAGGAATTCGATATTCAATATCATGAGGATATTAAAGAAGAGTTGATGATCGAATTATTTTTAGCCGCGAAACATTTTAAGCCAATTACAACGAGGAACAGAGGAGACAGTGCGCGATAATTCAGATTGCTTTTCTCTAGCATGAAGCCCATAAGACCATGGATTCTTCAAATTATCAGGTCATCCAGAGATTTCTGGGTGGCCTTTTTTTGTGTGAAGAGCCATTTTTGGGGTTACCTTTTGTTGCATATTTGTCTTTTAAATATATGAAAGCCAAAACGATATTAATAATGGAGGAATGAAAAAATGAAACTATTCAAAGCTGTAACAGGAGTCGCGTTATCCTCTGTAATGTTGTTGTCCTTTGCTTCAGGCGCGTTTGCTCAACCATTGAGCCAGGTGAGTACAGGAACGCAGGGTGCTTCTGTAACATTGAATGGACAGACCACCTACTTCTCTGGTTCACAAATTGAAAGACTAGCACAAGTAAACAATGTCGATCCTAATTCTTTAAGGGAAGCGATTGAAGCAGGGCCGGATGCAGACGGAAAATTTTCACCATTTTCAAAGCTTCCTCGTCTGGATAACGGAATTTCAGAGGCACAGCTATTTGAAAATAGTAAGCAGAAGCTCTCTTCCACGGGAGAATCTCTGATTCAACCTGCTGAAACGTCTACTGCAAGCTCTCCGTTTGCATCTACCACGATCAGTGCTCTTGCGGCTACAACTACTACCAAGTCAAATCAGGACTCTACCGCATATAACGCAACAGGAAACAATACAGCAAATGGTAATCTACCTAGGTTGGGGATCGTTGCAGTCCATCGGGTAAAAGATATCACCAGTGGCAGCACTAGCAACTCTCCGGTTATTCCCTTCGGTACTTCAATAAATGTTACTAACGTAGATATTTACTTGCCTAACTCTGGCTACAGGGATATATTCACTGTAGATGATACAGGTTTAGGTCCGAATAGAACAGATTATTGGATAGATGTCTACTTTGGCACGGATACTACTTCAGCAATTAATTATGGCGTCACCAAAGTTTCTTATACTTATTAACTAAGGAGAAGCAGCCTTGCGCAAGAAGAAATATGTTGTCATATCCTCAATTACATTGATTGTGATTGTGGTCGTTCTATTCTTCAGTATGAAAAATGCTCCCTTCGACAGTTCTTCTAACCAATCAGAAGAACAGGCTGCCACAGTAACCAGTGAGGCGATTAATGAGACAGAGGAACAGGCTGCCGCAACAACCAATGAGGAAATCATTGAAACGAAGAGCGTAACCGCGATGGAGGCACTGCGCCTTGGGTACGCAGAGGCGAAGAAGCAGACGGAGGAAGAGCCATTACTTATTAGCATAACAAGCACGGACGACACTTCTATTCCACAGGAACGAACCGATGGTGCGGATGGAACAAGAGATGCTTGGAATCTCGAATTTGGCAGCAAGAAAGGGAATGTTCTTATTTATATCAAGATCGATAATGGAGTGGCCATTACGACTGATGTGAAAAAGCACGATAAGAATTTACTTGAGAAAGGCCATTATGCGTTATCCGATATTCAAATCGATTCTTCCGATGCAGTTAAACAAGCTGTTGAGATACTGGGTATGAAACCAGGAGATCCTGCTATAGCAGATGACTGGATCAAGGGGTATCATTTTACTATCGGGGGGTATAAAACTGACCCTAACTCTTCCAAAACACGTCTGCAGCTAAGAGTTATGGGGATTTCGCCGAATTCTCCTAATCGTGACAATGAAAGTTTGAGAATGAGCGTTTTCTTTGATGCCCGGACAGGCGAAGCCGTGAACGCTACCGAGATGACAGGCTACGACAAAGATGGGAATACCATGTGGAAGAATATCGAGCTTAAACACTGATGACGGCATAAATAAGTTAAAGAGAAATATATTTGTATAAAAATACAATGTATTACCAATTGAAGAGTTGCAATTGATGAAACTTACCGTGCGATACTGCTCATTGGCAGACGCATGGTAAGTTTGTTTTTGTGAAGGTTATGGTAAAGACGTCGGCTTATTGCGGTTGCGCTTCTTTATCTTCCTCTTCGTCGTATTCCGCTTTATCGGACCTCTTCGGTTTGGCCGAGGAGGAGAAGTGTATGCCCCTACCCACGTAGAAGATGAATCCGAATATAATGCCGATGCCCGCGAGAGTGTAGATCATGGTGAAGATTTTGCCGAACGTTGTTGCAGGAACGAGGCCGGAACCGCCTACGGTCGTGAGTGTCATGACGCAGAAATACAGCGAATCGATGTAGCTGAAGTTTTCCTTCCCATGGTAGAACATCGTTCCAGATAGCAACATGATCAGCGTAGTGACGAACAGCGTCCGAAAATTCTTTTCCTTGAAGGCATGGAATAGCCCCGTTAGCATTCTCTTCAGCGTAAGGATAAACGATAAAATGTTGATCACTCCTCAATCATGAAGGGATGCTGAATCCAGGAGCCTGCCATCTAACCACTATTTTTAACCATTTATACCTTAATTATGTAACATTGTTGATCTGCAGGCGAGGTTGTATGCATGTAGTTGGAGCGATTGGATTTCGCACTTTACTACTTGCTGGTAACAAGGCTACATCCATACGACCATACATATTCCTTATGGCTATCATCAGGCCAAACCTCAAATATGGGTGTATAGTAGGTGCATCTGCAATCTATCATATACCTACCTAAAGGGAGCATACACAATGAATCAACACCATGTAGAAACAATAGAGAAATATGTCGCGCTCAACAAGGACGATCCAGCTGTACTGGCTATTCTGCTCGGAGGTTCCCTTGCACATGGTTTTGCTAAGCCTGATTCGGACGTCGATGTTATGCTCATCGTTGATGAGTCTGATTACGAGCGGAGGAAGGCAAGCAATCAGCTTATCGACAGCAGCTACGGCAAGTCGGACAATATTGCGAATTATCCCGGGGGCTACGTAGATTGTAAAATCGTCAGCTTGTCGTTCATAAACATGATCATAAGCCAAGGCAGCGATCCTGCGCGATATGCGTTTCAAGACAGCCGAATCCTCTGGTCCCGAATCGACAACATGCAGGAAATTATTAACCAAGTCACTCAATTTCCAGCTCAGGAACAGGACCAACGCCGAACGAGATTCGCTGCGCAGCTGTTGGCGTGGAAGTGGTACTACAGCGAGGGAGTGAAGAAGAACAACCCTTATCTAAAGTCTGCTGCCATTCATAAAATCACACTGTTCGCATGTCGCCTCATCCTGAACGAAAACCAGATGTTGTACCCTTTTCACAAATGGCTGCTGAACGTAGTCCGGTCTGCACCTCGTAAACCCGCTAATTTCGACTCATCCATCGAGCATTTGCTGGCCCACCATACGCAGGATGATGTGAACGACTTCTGCTATCGAGTGCTGCAATTCATTGGGTTAGAGGAGAACTCGGTCGATTGGCCGAATCAATTCCTCCATGACAGCGAATTCAACTGGATCGCGCATGAGCCGCCTATTGAGGACCTTTGAGTGTGAATGATTGATCCACGCCACTCGTTTTTATTATAAGGATGCCAAGCAGACCGGAATCCCTTTAAGGACTCCGGTCTGCTTATTCGAATTGAAGTCAACATCGTGCAACTGCTGTCCAATTGTTTTATTATTTACTTACGAAGTACGACTAGCGAATACTGGAGGCATAGCAATGAGTCAGCGTTACCGAATAACGAGATCGTTTCAAGAAAACGCGGCGGATCAATCCATCTCTTTGGAAGAGTGCAAACAATATTTTGCATCCAAGCCCGATTTTGCGTACTCGCCTGTTTTTACAGTGAAGGGGCCAACCAGCACCATGTCCATCGACGGCGATTTTTTCATGTGGAGCTATGGCGATTTGCAAATTCCTTTCCGGCACTATATGGGGGATCTATATGTAGCCATTTCCAATGAAGCCGTAATTCCAAAAATGATGGAAGTAGCGAGCGAATTGCGGGCTGATTTGACGGAAGGGTGACAAGAACGTAGGTCTGAGCAGGCATAGAATTCAACCGGGTCTCACGTGAGCTGCCGATTGGGGACCTTTGAGTGTGAGTGATTGATCCAGCGTTTCACAACATACTTGAGGTACTCCGAGCACTGATATACACCGCCATGTTGCCAAATAGCACTGGCGGTGTATATTTATGCTCAGAAGTAAAAAAAGGGGTCAACAATCGGGTCCTGAACGTACTTACAGAATGGGTCGAACCAATGCTTGCCTATTATCGTTAACCTGTCGGGAATCCTCCCCATAGATGAAGACGATTTCCGTCCAAGTCGTATACTTTGAAGTTATATCCGCAATTGCCGTCATTCGTACATTCGCCCACTTCAACCCCGTGTTCCCTCATTTTACGATGAAGAGATTGAGCGTCATCCACTTTAAAAGTCACAGCAAACATCTCATAGCCTTCCTTGTTTATAAAATTAAGCGTTTGCCTCTCATTCGTCTCGATGAACATGAGGCTTTGGCCTCTCGGGAGAACGAGTGCGGAATAGCTGCCTTCTCTTCTTTGTTTCAGTCCAAAATGCTTTGCATACCAGTGACCTGCCGCTTCTGCATCTGAAACAGGAATATAAATGGTCTCTACATAATCTATCATTTCATCCATCCTTTCATTTCCTGGAGCGGTACCCTTCGCTAACGATTGTACCCAAAGCAGCATGTGATTTCTTTCCGTTTTTTGCCTTTCGTTTAACGTTTTTTGCTATGATGGACAAAAGAGTTTCTTCTCGGAGGGAAACATGCAGCCTACCCATACCCAGTCCGCACAGAGCAAAGAATACGCAAACCGCATCAACCGCGTCGTCCGCTATATAGAGAGCCATCTCGGCGACCCGCTCTCGGTGGAGATGCTGGCCGACATTGCGGCGTTCTCCGTCCATCATTTTCATCGGATATTCAAACAAACGATGAATGAGAACGTGCACGCGTTCGTCAACCGGCTCCGCGTGGAGAAAGCGGCGAAGTTGCTGGTTTTCCAGCCGGAACGTCCACTACTCGATATCGCGCTGGCATGCGGATTGCGGTCATCCGCCCATTTTGCCAGGGCGTTCAAGCAACACACGGGTTCGTCGGCGACGGAATATCGCTCCCTCTTTCGACTCGACGCCGTCTTGGCGAACTTCCTCCGGCATACCGGCGTGCACAAGGAAGCTGCCGATGAACGGCGGCGGATGCTCGAAGCCAAATATGATCGGCTGGCCATAAAGGTCATGCAGCTGCCCGAACGGCAAGCGGTCTGCTGCACCTACTATGGGCCGATTCTTATGGACGAAGTTGGTCCCAGCACTGGCGCGGTGTTCGCAAGGGTAGAAGGGTGGATGAAGGCTCGGGATTTACTCACTTGCGACAGCCAGTACATCGGTCTGATCCCGGACGATCCGTATATTACTCCGCCCGACAAACATCGCTACATGGCCTGCATTACGACCAGTTTGCCGTTCGATCCGAATCACGACATTGAGCGCGTGACAATTCCGGGTGGCAAATACGCCGTGATTTATATGGAAGGTCAATCCGACGTTGTCCGTGATTTGGCCCACCTCGTCAGCATCCAGTGGCTGCCGCTAAGCCCCTATCTCTGGGACGCGTCGCGCAACCATATTCAAATCTACCATAACAATCCTCAGCTCGATCCGGAACGTATCGTCCGAGTCGAATTCTGCATCCCGGTCATCGCCAAATAATTGGTCATTTCGTAATCCCATGATTGTGAATACATCGCTAGGCGGCGCACATGCCCGGCGATGTATTTTTTTATGGAGTCAAAACAGAGTGGACCTGCCGCCCCCATTCGCAGTAACTCTATCCATCAAATGCCCATATCATAAAACCAAGTGTTAAAATCCAGGGTATGGATACAGGGGAGATAGCGGGATGAGTTATTATTATTATCGTGGGCTGGTAACGAACCAAGCGAGTATCGTGGCGTTTGCACAGGGTGATGTGACGGGGGACGGGGTATCCGACAATGTGTATCTTACAGGGATTCGAACCCCAGACAGTCCCTTTACGGAACAAATCACATTGGTTGTGCAAGACGGAAGCAGCGGCAGGGTAACCCATGTGCGATTGCCGGATAATGCAGGATATAATCCGACCCTTTTCTTAGGCGACTTTACCGCGAACAAGGTTAATGACATTCTGATCAGCATCAATTCCGGCGGGAGCGGAGGGATCATGTATCACTTCGTATACTCGTACTTGAATAACGTTCCGAAAGTCATTTTCGACTACAACGCTTATAATGAGCTCTATCAATATACGGTGACGTACATGGACAATTACAAAGTCGAGGTTGTCAGCAAGCTGAATAACATGAAATACATCATCGACATCTCCACTAGAGACAAGGACTATCTTGGAGAGATCTATCAGAGCAACGGGAAGCTGAAGCAGCCTATATCAGGGTTTGTAAATCCGCTAAGCGGGTTGTATCCTGTAGATTTCGACGGGAATAAGGTTTATGAGCTGCTCGCGTATCAGAAGATCGCCGGGAGATATAATGCAGATAGCTTAGGTTATGTATTGAACACCTTGGCGTGGAGTGGGAATCAGTTTGCCTTGAGCAATCAGAATGTGGCGATCTTTGGTTCGACGATTCAATAGGGACGAAGAGAACCGATAAGATAAATAGCAAATTCCGAATACATCGCCATGCGGTCTATTGAATCCGGCGATGTATTTGTTATGTCTCGAAGTCAACACGGGGCTCCAAGTGGTCTCCGATAAAGGAATTTATCCATTCAACCAGGAATTAACAATGTACAGCCTGCGAAATGAAGCGTAATAATTTTTCTATCAGGATGTTTGGTTTATATTCATATGATCGTTTATTGAGTGCAGTCACTATTCATGATATTCCGATAAGGAGATGCAGCCGGATGCAAACAACATTGCCCGTAAAATTCGAATCAACGCCTAATACGATCATTCAAGCCATTCACATGGTGGTGCAGCATACGGACCAAGCGAGCTTGTCTTTGTCCGAAGTGATGGGATATACCTCGCATGCCTTTCGCATCAATGTGCGGCCGCAATCAATCGAAACCGACAGTCCCTATACGATTCATGGCGGAGAGGCCATGCGACGAGGCTTTCGATTACTGGGCTATAATACGCAAGTGATATGTCCCCCAGTCAAAACCATTACATCAGACATGCTAACTGATATTATACATACGATACGCCATAGTCTAGATCGTGGTTTTCCTGTTGTTGCTTGGAACATGTTCGCAGTGGAATTTGGTGTTATCTATGGGTATGACGATTCGCGCAAAGTGCTGTTTGCCATGGACAATTCATTCGACGGTCCTATTCCATACGATCAGCTTCCGAATCGGAGAGTTCTCGCTTTATGTGTGATGGATCAGCCAATTGAGATTGGGCGACGAGAGCGGTTGAAGGAGACGGTTGCTGCCATTCTCGATCACGCTTATAGCCGGGATGGGCTGGCATGGGATCAGGCAAGGGATGGCCTACGGGGTTATGATGCCTGGATCGACGCATTCAATGGGGGCAAAATCTCCAATAAAGGAAATGCGCTTAACTTGCACCTCCTTGCTGATGCAAGGCGTCATGCCGTCGCTTTCCTAGAGCTGATGTCCGCACAGTGGGATGACGGGACCTCATTCGGCACGAATGTAAGCCGATTGGCTAAACAAGCCGCAGTCCATTATGCCGATGTGCTAGACAATCTCGGAGAACTTACCGCGATGTATCCGTATCCCCTTAGCAAAAGAGGTGCGAATCCTCGGCAGAGAGAAAATGTACCACGGAGCATTGAGCTTCTTGGCCGTGCGAGAGAGGCCGAAGTGCAGGGGATTGCTGTATTGAACGAGATATACGGCGCGGTCAATAAATGAGTTGAGTTCAACGATTAACTATAGACCAAGTGGATGAAAAAATGCCTCCCTCAGATGTACCCGCTCAAGCAGGCGTATATCCAAGGGAGGCATCTTACTATCACTCACTCCACGCAATCATTCATAGACCGGTGTATCCGTCTCTATGTCTTATCCTTTATTGCGTACGAGAATATTACGGTATTTGCCGAACGCTCCGGCTGTGCCGTTGCCTGCTTCCAGACCGTTCAGATCAAGCAAAGGCAATTCCGTATTGCGAGGACCGAAGCCTGCGAACACGCCGCCGCGGATATTAGCGAAGCTTACACCCGCATGCAGATCGAAATCGGCAGGGTACGCGCATTGCTCACTGTTCAGAGGCAGCGCTTCTCCCTTGTTGTACGTAACAGCTGGATGTTTCTGACGCAGCACCATGTTCACTTCAGGCTCATAGAAGAAGCTGTCGAATAGATTGACTTGCAGCTTGTTCTCGCCGTCCTGCAAGATCACGCCATCCTGATTCTCGCTGCTCACGGATACAACAACACCGCATGCTGCCGTTGCATGTGTAACACGGTCGATCAGAATCAGTGCGCCCATCGTTTTGTGAAGCAGGAACTCATCGACAACGAGCGGTTCAGAGACTACGATATCGACGCTTACAAGCTCATTCTTGACCGCGGTAGCAGTCGGAAGCAAGCTGCCGTTATTGACGTCTACCTTATGGTGGATATCTGTCACCACGGCCGGCAGCATCTTCGTACCCAGCTTGATCCAGTATTCCTTGCTCGGAACGAGCTGCTGTTCATCCATCCACAAGAGCGTCGTCGTAATGGTGGTTGCCGTTTTCAAACCTGCATCCTTAGTCAGCACGCAGCCGCGCGAAACGTCGACTTCGCGATCAAGCTGAATCGTAACAGGCTGACCAGCGATAGCGCTGCCTGCGTTCTTATCTCCGACATGAATCGTCTTAACGATCGCCGTTTCACCGCTTGGCAGAATCGTCAGCGTTTCACCGACTTCAACCATGCCTGCCTCAATCTGTCCTTGGAAGCCGCGGAAGGTGTGGTTCGGACGGCTTACGCGCTGAACTGGCATGTAGAAGCCGCTCTCGGTGTTATCCATCGAAATGTCCACCGTTTCCAGATGCTCGAGCAATGCTGGGCCGTCATACCATTCCATGTTGGGAGAACGCTTCGTCACATTGTCGCCTTCTGTTGCCGAGACAGGAATGATAATCGCATTCTCGAGACGAAGCTCATTGCGGAGCTGCTGAATATCCTCAGAGATGCTCAGGAAACGTTGTTTATCGTAACCGACAAGGTCGATTTTGTTCACTGCGAATATAAAATGTTTAATCCCCATCAACGCGCAAATGCGAGCGTGTCGGCGAGTTTGTACCAGAACGCCTTGTTTGGCGTCGAGCAAAATAATAGCCAGATCGGCGAAAGCTGCGCCTACGGCCATATTGCGCGTGTATTCTTCATGTCCCGGCGTATCGGCAACGATAAAGCTGCGACGGTCGGTGTTGAAGTAGCGGTAGGCAACGTCAATCGTAATGCCTTGCTCGCGCTCGGCCATCAGGCCGTCAAGCAGCAGGGAATAGTCGATAGCGCCGTTGCGGCTGCCAACCTGACTGTCCAGCATAAGCGCTTGCTCTTGGTCGGCATAGAGCATTTTGGAATCGTAAAGAATATGACCGATAAGTGTCGACTTGCCGTCGTCCACGCTGCCGCAAGTAATAAATTTAAGAAGACTGCTCGCTGTCTGACTCATTAGAAATACCCCTCCCGTTTGCGCCGCTCCATGCTGCCTGCAGCTTCCTTGTCAATGACGCGGCTTGTTCGTTCGGAAGTCGTTGCTGACAGCGTCTCTGCGATAACCTCTTCCAGCGTATCCGCCTCCGACTCCACCCCGCCTGTAAGAGGGTAGCAGCCTAATGTACGGAAACGCACGCTCTTCATCTCTGGCGTTTCTCCCGGCAGCAGCCGCATGCGGCTATCGTCCACCATAATCAGGTTGCCGTCACGCTCAACAACCGGACGCTCTGCTGCAAAATACAGCGGAACGATCTCGATGTTCTCGCGTTGGATATACTGCCAGATGTCCTTCTCCGTCCAGTTGGAGATTGGGAATACGCGCATGCTTTCACCCTTATTGATGCGGGTGTTGTACAGCTTCCACATCTCCGGACGTTGGTTCTTAGGATCCCATGCATGCTTCTCGTTGCGGAACGAGAAGATGCGTTCCTTCGCGCGCGACTTCTCTTCGTCACGGCGTGCGCCTCCGAAAGCGGCTGTGAACTGATATTTCGTCAGCGCTTCTTTGAGCGTCTGCGTCTTCATAATATCCGTATATGCCGATCCGTGATCAAACGGATTGATGCCCTCCGCAATAGCGGCTTCATTGCGATGAACAATCAGGTCAACGCCGAGCTCCTGAGCTCTGCGGTCACGGAACTGAATCATCTCTTGGAATTTCCAGCTCGTATCGACATGAAGCAGCGGGAATGGCAGCTTCTCTGGATAGAAGGCCTTCAATGCCAGATGCAGCAACACCGAAGAGTCTTTACCTACCGAATAGAGCATTACCGGGCGCTCACATTCAGCGGCAACCTCCCGGAAAATGTGGATCGCCTCTGCCTCAAGTTTATCTAAGTGTGTCAGCGACAAGTGTATCACTCCTATAGTGCCAATTTGAATCGCAGCTGACCACGATATATCGACTTAATTCGACATGCCCAACCCGAAAAATCAGCATAATGTTCATCTAAGTATATGGTTTTTCGATATGGAAGACCAGCATTCATTACGCAAACGTTTTACTTGAATTTCTTGCGCAAATTTGCGTTCGATTTGCGCAAATCTACTTTTATTTTGCGCGAAAACAAGCTATCATATCCCAATAAACATCCATGAACGTGGGGTATGTCTGATGACTTTAAAGCAGATCGCTAATATGGCGGGTGTATCCATCTCAACGGTATCGCGCATCCTGAATTCCCCTGACAATAGCTTTGCCACGAAAGAAGTTCGCGACAAGGTGTGGATGTGTGCGAGAGAAATCGGCTATGTACCGGATCAGAATGCCAGAGAACTCAAGCTTGGCAAACGTACTTCCCGCAAGTCGGCCCCTCCTTCCATCTCGTGCATCTTGGGGCGCACCAGACAATTGGAGGATGATCCGTTCTTCGCGCAGGTGTCGCGTGCCATCGAACAGCAAGCGCTGGAACTGGGTTATGCCGTTCGCCATTCTTATTCGCTCTTCGATATTGAGACCGATTCACTGCTGGATCAGATCGAATCATCGCATACGGACGGCGCCATTATATTGGGCCGCTTCAGTAACGACAGCATGAGCTTTCTTGAGAAGCATTACAAGAACTTGGTCTATGTAGGGCGAAATTCAATTTCCGCCAGCTGTGATCAGGTCATTTGCGACGGGTATGAGGCTACGCAAATTGCGATGTTGCACTTGATTAACAATGGACACAAGCGGATCGGATATATTGGCGAGACGTTAAACGAGGTAAGATATGAAGCCTACTGCGATATTCTTCGCAAATATGGACTGGAATACTCGGACAAGTGGGTGAGTAACTGCCCGCAGAACGGTCCTGGCGGATATCAGGGAGCCGAGGAGCTTCTGGCGAAAGCGTCGCCGCTGCCGACGGCCGTATTTTGCGCAACCGACATTGCCGCAATAGCCGCGCTTAGACGATTCACGGAGGCCAAGATCAAGGTGCCTGAGCAGCTGTCGATTATTAGCATGGACAATATCGAGTTGTCCGGTTATGTATCTCCGATGCTGACGACGGTGGGAATGCCGATTGTCGAGATGGGAAACTGGGCGGTTCAGCTCTTAATCGATCGTCTTAACAAGCGTCACAATCTGCCGGCCAAAGTGCTGCTGCCCAACAAGCTGGTTATTCGAGAAAGCGTCGCGAAGATAAAGTGAATTTGAACTCAAAGTGGTCCCGATTACGGCGGGGAGAAGAGTAGAAACGGACAAGGCATCGTCGGGCGCGGGTTGAGGGCTGTAGCAGGTTGCTGGTGAGTGATCTGTTCGGCCCTCTTTGCGTTATTGGTTTTTTATAAACCGAATTAACTGGTGCAGATAGGATATCCCACACATTTGGGATTCGATGATTTTATCTAGATATGTCCTGACATCCTCCGCCACACGCATGACCTCCTGCAGATCCGTATGCTCTAACGCGGCGATGGATTGCTTGAAATTTACGGTATCTTCTGAATACACGGCGCTTTGCAGTACTTGAAGCAACCTGATCGTTAGCAGATGAGAGCTGCTGTATCGACGATAATGGTTGTCAGGGTCCCGATCTGCCGTTACATATCCTGCTTGCTCCCAATACCGGATCGCTGATCTGGGAACTTGCGTCAGGGTAGAAACCTCGTTGATGCTGTATGTCTCCTCGGCATCTGGAGATTTATTGTCGTTCGCGTATATCCGAATATCCTCGATTAACCGCTCTAACTTCTCTTTTTCCTCGTACAAGGTGACTTCTTGTTTCCTGGTAATCCACATGGCATCTTGCGGCTGGTCTCGTTGGAGAGAATAAAGCACCTCGGTAGTCACTTCCATTCCGAATGCCGGAGCCATGGCTTGAATACATGACAGATAAGCGGCGTGCAGCTCCGTATAAATACGGTAGCCATTCGATGATCGTTCAGCGGGAGGGATAAGGCCTTTAGCTTCATAATTCCTTATCGTACTGGCGCTAACCCTAAATTTCGCAGCCATTTTCTTGGGGCTCGTCAACTCGTCATCTCTCTCCTCTTTGCAATAGCTCAGGGTTAAACTATGCTATAAGGTTTTCTTGAATAATAGTTGATTTCCCTGCTTCATATTTGTCTAACCTTACAATTGGCTTATAGGTTGTAGAATGAAGTTGAAATGAAGATAAGGAGGCGTTTGCTTGTGGAGAAAGGATTCCCGATTTTTCGGCATGACATGGCGATTGATGAAATTAGTGAGGTGGCTAACCGCTATATCGCGACTGAGTGGAGGTCCATATACGAGTCCATGCATGATCAATTGACGACTGCATTTGCTGAGATCGAAGATGCGGCCTATGGACTTTATTTGGATCAGCTTATGCCGCCGATATTCGACCAACTGGAGGATGCCGGTTTCAGCATGATGGAGAAGCTTGCAGAGGATGATTTCGTAATCGGCAAGCGCCTGATTTTCCGAAACTCGCTAGAGAAGTGGGGTGCGGAAGACAACAGGTCGAGAATATTCTGGAACGTAATCCATGACAAGCAGGGCAATCCGATCGGCACCCTACTAACGGAAATTCCCCACTCCCATTTGAAATTTGACATCCCTTCGGCACCGGTCATTTACGCGCTGCGGGAAAGTCTGAAGGGGCAGATCGTGCAGGGAATCAGACGAATCAAGGAATCGGGCGGAAGGTAAACAAGGTATTTTATTGAATATATGGCAGTGGCTATATCCTGTGTAGTGGGAGGCGACTGAACAATGAGCGAGAACAACCGGGAAATCATTGAACGTTATATTGAGGCGTACAATTCATTTGATATTGAAGGAATGCTTAGCCTCTTGCATGAACATGTACTATTCAGGAATTATTCGAATGGCGTGATCGACACGGAGACCAGAGGGATACAGGAATTTGGACAATTGGCAGAAAAGTCTGCACAGATCTTCACTAGTCGGTGCCAAACGATTACGGACTATAGCGCTGTCGCCGACAAAGCGGAGGTCCACATTGATTATGAAGCCATCTTGGCGACAGACTTGCCCAATGGATTGAAACAAGGAGACAAGATTCAGCTTAAAGGGAAGTCAGTATTTGAAATTCAAGCGGGCCAAATATTGGTGATTGAAGATCATAGTTAAGTAATCTCTCATGTTCAAGCGTACAAAGCAAATACAGAGCAGGGCGTGGACGTACGCCGCTGCTCTGTATTTTCAAAACGTGGTCAGCTATCATATAGTTAAGAAGAGGTTGATTGCGAAACCTTGAAGTTCATCATTCCGTGTCCAAGGACAGAAGCGACGCGAGAAGCGAGTAAGGCTAGCCCTTCTGTTGCTTGCGCAGCCGATATATCGCCAAGATCGTATATTCGTTTCCATCCGAACGCTTGTGTGAGCAGGGTAGAGACTGCTTGCTTGGCAGCGGCATCGTTTCCGCACATAAACAGATCATGATCCCCGTCAGCGACCCTATTGGGATTCACCATGACTCCCGCAGCAATATGGTTCATTACTTTGACCACTTTAGCTCCAGGAAATGCGGACTGAATTCGTTCGCCCAGCGATTCGCCAGTCTGCGTAAACAATGTCATCCTACCTTCTGTAAAATCAATGGGCAGTGACACGTCCAAGAGAACTTTACCATCCAGATTTGTTTCCCCAGCCAGATTGAGCGCCTCGATCGCCTTACGACCCGTTATCGCGTGAATAAGCAATTCGCCGAAAGCAGCTGCCTCACTAAACGTACCGACGAAGATCGATGGATTGTCCGCATTTTCTATTTGAACCCATTCCGCAAGTTTCTCTGGTTGTCGTGATCCGAGCATGACGGAATAACCCTGCTTAGCCAGTGCAGATCCTAACGTTCTGCCGGCGTTACCAGCTCCGATAATTCCTATATTCATTAGGTATTCTCCTCCTTCTAGGGTCGTTCAGGACCTTGATAAGAGCATAAATCAGATGCTGTTCGCTCGAAAGAACGCAAAAAATTTAATCATACTCTACTTTTCTAGTCCAACTAACGTTTTGTAAGGAGGGCATTGTCGTGAGTGAACCTAACGAGGTACCTTGCTACCCAGCAATTACAGCCGCAATCGAAGTGATTAGCGGTAAGTGGTCGTACGCTGTGATCTCTCAGCTGTGCCAAGGGGCGCAGCGTTTCAATCAACTACAACGTAGTCTAACGGGCATTAGCATCAAGTCGCTTACGGACACGCTTCGGCATTTGGAGCAGCGCGGCATCGTTAGTCGCAAAGTGTTCCCGACCGTACCGGTAACGGTCGAATATGCACTCACAGAGAGTGGAGTGGCGTATAACGAGGTACTTGTAAGGATGCGTGACTGGGGAGTTAGGTGGGGAGTCTCTGATAACTCGCACTCCTTCACAGATGGCGTATGAGAGGGGTCCGGTCTCGACTGGGAAGGAGTAAGAACCGAGAGGACGCGTCGGCTGCCGGGGGGCGGGCCGTTGCGGCCCTTTTTGGTATGTTCATTCAACATTTTGTAGACAAGGAGTATAAGTTACCTATGAAGAAATAGATTCATTCTGCAGCCATTCAGAAGTGAAACATAAATGCCTAGAGGAGCCTTGCATTTCTGTGCACCGAATGCACGGATAAGCGTTTCTCGTTGATATATATTCGGTGCGGGGGATGATCGTGGATGGATTGGGTTGAAAGAATGAATAAGGCAATCGGCTATATCGAAGATCATATGACAGATGCTATGGATTACGAGGCGGTTGCGAAAATCGCTTGTTGCTCCGTGTACCATTTTCAGCGTATGTTCTCCTTTATTGCGGATGTTTCTTTATCGGAATATGTGAGACGCAGGCGGCTGACGTTGGCTGCATTTGAACTGCAGAACAGCCCTATTAAAGTCATTGATCTTGCACTCAAGTATGGGTATGAGTCGCCGGAAGCATTCACTCGAGCATTCCAGAACCTGCATGGGACTACACCAACTGCTGCGCGCAGCACAGGGATAAAGCTCAAAGCTTATCCACGAATGTCCTTCCAAATCTCTATTAAAGGGGCGGCGGAATTGAATTACAGAATCGAAGAACTGAAAGCATTTTCTATTGTGGGACTACAAGAACGTGTTAGTACAAACATTGTCTCCACTATTATTCCTGATTTGTGGGCGAATGCCGCGAAAGATGGGCTCTTCGAGAGGCTGTGGGAAATACGGGCGGTCGATCATCCAATGAGGGGGATTCTTGGCGCATGTGCGGATGGTGATTGGGGCAAGAATGAAGAGTTCCATTATATCATGTCCATTGTGTCGCAACAGTCACCGCCAGAACAGATGATAAGAAGAGACTTTCCAGGAGCAACATGGGCTGTGTTCGAGGCGGAAGGAGGACCGGAAGGAATCGGGGAGATATGGGAACGACTGTATACCGAATGGCTCCCAACCTCTGGTTATGACCTTGCTTATCTGCCTGCGATTGAATGTTATTTGCCTCCAGCGGAAAATAACAATGAGCTGTGGGTGCCAGTTGTGAAAAAGGGAGATAAGCAAGAGGGGTTGTAAAAGAAGGCGAAGAAATCGCACAGTACGGTGCCGATTGTTGGGGGTTTCACGTCATTGACTCTGAAGGAAATGCCGTCATGATTATTAATTAAAGCTGATTACGTTTTTACAAAATAACGTTAACAAATTAGACCGAGATACCTCCAGTAAGGTGAGGCATTCTCGGTCTTCTTCGCTTTCCTATGGTGGAGCAGGAGATGAGTATTAGAGCTACCGCTGTCTTAGCTTCTGCCGAATTGCCTGCTCGATCGAGTCCATCGGATCGCTGCCCGGTTTCGGAATGTAGTAGAGAGGCCCGCTCGACTTAGGCTTTGTATAAAGTCCGCTTGCAACGGCGGTATCAGCGCTGATCGCTCCTTTGTCTTCAACGAGCGAACGGAGCAGCGTCTTGGAGCCTTCAGCAAGTTTCGTCTGCAATGCAGCATATACGACTTCGACCATATCTCCGCGTAGGAAAGGCTGCGCATTCGCAATCCGCGCCGCTGCATCTGCGGTGAGGAGTCCGTTATTCCGCGAAAGCTCCTCAGCATTGGAAGGTGTAACATCCGGGTAACCTAGCAGCCGATTGATTAGGGTTAGAAACTCTTTGCCCGACATGACTCGGTCTGGTGCGAACGCACCATTCCCGATGCCTTTGACATAACCCTTGCTGACGGCGTAAGCGATTGCGTTCGCTGCCCAGTTCGTGCTCTTCACATCGGTGAAGGCAGGCTTCAATTGTGCTGCAGCGGCTTCATCATCTTCACCAGAGAGGCGAAGCAGCATCACAACGCCTTGCGCGCGAGTGAAAGAACTCTCAAGCTGATAGCCATTATTCGTTCCTGTGAATAGACCGAGCTGCTTCAACGCATCAGCCTTTATTGTATTGCTGGCAATCGCCGATAGTGTGGCGGACAGGATGGACACGTGACCTCCAGATTTATAGGCTAGTGGTTGCTTTGGTTGGTCATTCGTTGCTTCCGGAGTTGTCGCCTCGTTGTTTGTCCCTTCTTGCGTTGCTGTTTCGGGACTCATCTCATCTGGCTTTACCGATTCTGGATTCTTCTCATCTGGATTCGTTTCTTCTGCGATCGGCTTCACGTCTGTCGGCGTCTCTGGCGTAGGTTCAACCTCCACGCCGTTCAATTCTCCAGTATGCACGAGGGAAGCGGGATCAGAGGTGTAGAGCAAACCGTAGTTGTTCTGTGGTGACAGATTGTCCGATGCAAATGAATCGCGAAGCTGATAACCCGTCAATGTTCCATTTGGATCGAAGGATTGGACAAGGGTGACTTCCTTCATCGTCTGATTAAAATCCTTCACAACCGTATTGCCGTCCAACTTCTTACCGGACCAGAATTGAATCGCTTTCTGTTTGATCGCATAGGATCCGTCATAATATTCGTTGCGCATCGAGTTGCTTAGGAAGCGCTCTGAGCCGCCTTCTCCGGTCATGCTGATGAACTGCTCTTCGATATATTGCTCTCCCGTGTACAAATGAACAATGCCGTATAGAATTTGAACCGTTTTGTCCGAACCACCAGCTAGAGAGGTTAACCAATGATCGGAGAGAGCGGTCTGTGGATACGCAGTGAATTCCGCAGCATACACGACCTCAATTCGATCGAAATCATACTTCAGTTGTCCTTCTTCTGCCGACGCATGATTAAAAGGGATAAGGATCGTTACAGCCAGCAGCAGTGCAAGCGCCAAATAACAAGATCTGTTTACCATTCCAACACCCATTCTCGCCATAATATTCCAAAATAATCATACAGAGAGACAGGCTTGCTGTCACTCTCTTTCATAAGTTTATACCGAAATTTTAGGTTGTTGGATGAAGATGAGCATTAACAATTGGAAGGATTTGCTGGGGCAACGCAGAATCAACAAGTGAGATTTTCGATAATGAAAATGGGAATTTGGCGAGGATATTTTTTTCTCGCAGGTGTTTGGATTCTATTCAATATGTCGTTTATTGAGTGAAGCTAAATTCTATTACATTGGAGGCAACACCAAATGGGAGCACAATCGTTAGGGGCAATATTCATTCGCGTAACGAATTTAGAAAACTCGATTCCGTTCTATTCTGCGCTCGGCTTGCGTTTCCGAGGAATCGAGGAGTGGAATCCGGGCCGCGGGGCAACGTTCTTCTTGGCTCCGGATCATGATGGATTTCCCCTCATGACTTTGGTAGAATCCGACCAAGTTCAAGTACTGGATTTCCCCAGCTACAACCTGAACGCGACTCACGTAAGGGATATGTATCGGGATCTGGAGCTGAGCGGGTACAAGTTAAAGCCAATTGAAGAGTGGACTTCCCCTTGGAACCACCACATTATGTTCGACGTGTGCGACCCCGACGGGCATATGATTAATATTATCGAGGTCATTCCTGTTAATGAGAAAGCGCCAGAGTTCAGCGAGTAGTCAAGTCGAACGCATATCGTTCATATCGATGAGCGAGATACAAGAATCAAAAAAGAAACCACTCCGGGGAGTGGTTCATACTAGGGTCGGTTAGCGCACCATAGCGGTGTGCTCCGACCTTTTTGTATGGATTTCAGTAATTGAACAATAAACCTGTGAGGTAGAGGTCATATAGTCCAAGGCCCATATTTTTGTCGACTTCATATTCAAGGGTAATCGGAAAAGTCTTATCAGGGCTTCCGTCTATGTAATAACTACCGTCCAGGGTCAACATAGTGTCGTCGTTCAAAAGCGGGCTGTTTATGATTAAAATAATCGTATCATTTGCAGGTACGATATAATCCTTAAGAGAGCCGTCAGCAGCTTGAATTTCTCTACGGACAGTGACTTGATCACTTCCTTCTTCACTTATGCCAAAGTTGTTTTTTTGCCATTCCTCAAATTGTGCTTGGGCTGCAGCTGCGTTGTTACTTGTACACTCGGAATCGTCATAAACAATATTATCGCTGACGATCATGCAGCTATTGTATTGATTACTGGGCATGGGATCTCTTAACTTGCTAAATTCTGCAATGATTTTCTTGTCTCCTGGCGCGAAGGAGACTCGCATGTCCTTGTCTTGGTGACTTGAAATGAACAGTGCCGTATAAAAACGATTTTCCTTTACGCCATAATAATGGACTTCGAACCTGAGATTTGAATTCTCTGCAACCTTCGAGCGCACATCAGTTGTCATTTTAAGATTAATATCCGTCTTCGACGTTACTTTGAAAGATAATTTAGGTTTAGTGATAGGGGAGCTTTCCTCGGACTTAAGAATAGTAGGTTCTGTTGTCGTTATGGTTACGACTTTAGTAGCACTATCCCACTTTACATCGCTACCTAAGGCCTCACTAATTGCACGAAGGGGTACGAGTGTCCGGTTGTTGACCGTAACAGCTGTTCGTTCCAAGAATATAGGTTTTCCATCTACATTCATAAGAGCCGCATCAATTGAATATTGAATCATATGATTGCCTCGAGTTGCCTCAATCGATCTGTGTGCTTCATCCCAGCTGACTACTGCCCCATGAGCCTCGAATATTGCCCGAAAAGGTACAAAGGCGTGGTTATCGATCATCATAGGGGGGACATCAAAAGTAATCGCTTCTCCGTCGATTGTGACACTAATTTCACGATCTTGCGCTGTCACGTAGCTCGTACTCATTATAGGAAAAAGCATCGCTATGACAAATAAAATAATAACGCGAACGATATGATTTGATCGTTGCACCTCTGTCACCTGTCCTCTGCTTTATATTGTAATAAAGGAAATTATATCCTTGAAATGGCTTTGCTTCAATTGAATGATGACGAAAGGAATTACCTGGGATGTTAACGCAGCATACAAATAGAGGAAATAATACCCATCCTATCGAAGTTGATCTAAATACCATTTCTATAAGATGAGGGGATTTCAAAAGTGCGTTCAGTATATATCAAGTTGAGATTTACTACACTGGTTCTTTGCGGCTTACTGCTATTTATGACGTCTTATGCTGGTGCGTCGGGTGTTTCCGCGGCTACTACGGGTAATAAGGACGTGACTTTCACTGATGTTGCGGGGGAATATTATCACTTTCTGGCTTTGGACAGTCAAGGAAACGTGTGGGGTTGGGGAAATAATATTGCAGGTCAACTAGGTGAAGACACCATTAGCTATCATACTGTGCCGATACGGATCAAAGGATTTGAGAATGTAAAGCTCATTGGCGCAGGGTATGATCATTCAACAGTTGTCAAACAAGACGGAACCGTGTGGGTATGGAGCGCAAACCAAGGAGATACGCAGCCTAGACAGGTGAAAGGGATAACAGATGTAATCGACATAGCAGATAGCGCCTACTATACGTTGGCCCTTCGCAAGGATGGTACGGTGTGGGGTTGGGGTAGAAACGATGTCGGTCAGCTTGGGAATGGTCGGAACGGTGACGATGAGACATTGCCGGTTCAAGTTCAACTACTCTCCAATGTCACTGCAATCTCAGCTTCTTTCGACGAGAGTCTCGCTGTCACCTCGGATGGGAACGTTTGGAGATGGGGTGGAGTAGTTAAATGCAGCGGTAATACATGCAAGAAAGGCAGCGTAAGCTCACCTGAATTGTTTGAGGGCTTAAGCAATGTAAAATCCTTATCCGATGAGATAGCGCTTCTGCAAGACGGCACTGTTGTAAAATGGGGCATTAATTATCAAGGAAGTATCGGAATTGGAACAACCGAATATAGCTATTTTCCCGACCCCGTCCAACTGTCTTCTCTTACAGACATTGTTCAGGTTTCAAAAACTCGTGCAGTTACGGAAGATGGACAGGTCTGGTCTTGGGGTCCGAATACATATGGTCAAGTAGGCGATGGAACGACAGAACCACGGCCCAAACCCATTAAGCTAAGCAGGATAAACAATGTGGTGGAGATTTCAAGCGGAGAAGAAGTTACAGTTGCCCTGACTCGTGATGGAAAGCTTTATGAGTGGGGAAATAACGATAACGGGCAGATTTCCAATGAATCTGCCAATATAATGGCGCCTACTCCGGTTCCTATGACACGTCAGATTGTAACCTACGCATTGCCAATTCCTTGGCACCCCAATGATTGGACTTTTGCATGGACTTATTTGAACGATAAGGGTTCAGTTGTAAAAGACAATCAAATTTATTATCGGGTCAAGCCGTTCTCGGAAGGGCTCGCAGCGGTTCATCGTGCTTCCAATGATTTATGGTCTTTTATTACTGTTAATGGAGACCCTGCATTTTCGGGCGATTACAGGATCGTCAAGGATTTTCACCAAGGCAGGGCTGCGGTTAAAGATAAGGATGGCTGGCAATTCATCAATACAAAGGGTGAGTTTATTGGTTCGGCCCGCTATCTAAACGCGGACAATTTCGCCAACGGACTTGCTCCAGTGTTAGTCGATAAGAAGTGGGGCTATATTAACTTATCTGGAAAAATGGTAATCGTTCCTCAGTTTGCATCGGCACAGTCATTTGCCAATGGTCTGGCGGCTGTAAAAACGAATGGAAAATGGGGATTTATCGATACGACAGGAAAGGTCGTTATTAAATCGGTATATACAGCCGTGGGGCCTTTTACGGGACAAGTGATTGCCGTTAATCAGAACGGGAAGTGGGGCTATATAAATAAAACCGGGGCTTGGGTGATAAAACCTCAGTATGAGGATGCAAAAGCATTCTCAAGTGCTTTATTGGCTCCTGTAAAAGTTAAAGGAAAGTGGGGTTATATCAACCTTGCGGGCAAGTTGATAATATCCCCACAATATGAAGATGCTGCTCCCTTCCAAGAGGGCTTAGCCGGTGTGAAGAAGAACGGGCTTTGGGCGATAATGAATAATAAAGGCAAACTGTTGACGTCATTCGAATTTGTTGAAGTTCAACCTTACAACAACAAGTTTGCCTGGGTTGTTACGGCGACAGACAATGGCTATATTGATTCTGCAGGCAAGTGGTATTACAAGGACAAGATCGTAAAACTCCCTTGAGTAATGCTAGACGGGGAACCCGTAGTGAAAATGAACGATAGCTGGAGTGATTGGATCTTGTATAGTAGTATCCCATAGTATAAGACAAACAAGGGCCGGGAAAACACCTTATAACAGGATACATCGCCTTGTGGACCGAATGGTCAAGGCGATGTATTTTTTGTTAGCAATCATTCAACAACCCAGGCAGCAAGCGAACTTGCTGCATTCTCGTGCAAGCGTCCATCAAGTTCCACATGGCCTCATCCAGTACATGTACCTTCCCATTTCTTCACTGCGGGAAGCCCTTCCCAGACCTTGCTCTCCATCAGCTCCTGTGTTGCTTGATATGCCGGTCGGATGCTTGACATCAACACGAATAGCCGATCTCCTGCATAACAGGGGCTAGAGGCGCCGTAGCTGAGGTGAAGAAGTTAGGTCTCATCTCTGGCGAAGGTGCTAACACCTTCGATCCTAATGGTCTCCTGACCCGAGCGGAAGCGGTGTTATTCTATTTACTAGCTTACAAATAAACAGAACACGCAGTGCAGAAGACCGAATCGAATGCCAGCAGGCAGTAGATTCGGTCTTTTCTCTTCACCCTTTTTTTTGGCGTAAGACCTAGTCGTGCTGGACGTGCCGTCTGCTGAGCATACCTTGATATCGTCTAAGCTAAGTCATCCCGGGAATGCGGATGTTTCGGCGTATCCAATAACTGATTGTCGTACTTCCGATCAATATCGTCAGGGGGCGCATTCTCATCGGGCGAGAGGGCGGCATCCATTACAGCTAGCGCTTCAAGGCTTACGAGATCTTCCACTTCATCAAACCGTTTGTCATCGGTCATCGCGATTCTCCTTCAGGAAGAATTTCCTTACTAGGAGATTATTCGTCCGTGGTTTGCATTTTATGCAGAAATCTCGGGGCCAACGTCTTCAAGAGCCTCAAGAGCGGACATTAAGCTTTCACTCAAACTCCGACCACTTGAATACCGGCTTCAATAGCTTGCGAAGATAATAAGCCGCTATCGTCATTGGGGTCCACGAGGTGCGCGTTTTCTCGATGTATTGATCGTTGATGATATAAGTCCGAGTGGAGGTTGGACTCTTCAGCCCGAGCTCTTCCCACTTCGCCGGGTCATTCGAGCCACCGAGCTTGGCGAGCATGTTCGCCGACTCGCTGTCTATCTTCGCTGGAAGCTGCTCGTATGCCTCGGTGATCAGCGCATGAAATTCCTCGATCGGATTGCGGCTGGCAAGGCTCTCTAAGTGAATGCCCTCGCGAATGTATGAAGCGTATGCCAGATGGTCAGCCCACAACTCGTCGATAAAATATAGCCGTACCCGCTGCTCCGAAGGGCTCAGCGGCGTCTCGCCGGTTAGAATGCCGAGCCGCTCCTTGTAAAGAATGCGTCTCTGATCCTCGATCATATCCGAGTAGTAATTCAGCTCCTGGCGGATATGGTGGTTCTGGCCCATCATAACGCGCTGGATATGCGCGATTTTGCTGTTGAGCCCGGGTCTTTCGAGCGGCTCATCCTGCTTAGGTGCGCGGAAGGCTTTGCCGATGCCGAATCGAAAGATCAGCTCGTCCTCCAAGCTGATGTAGAATACGGAGGCTCCCGGGTCGCCTTGGCGGCCAGAACGGCCGCGCAGCTGGTCGTCGATTCGCACGCTTTCGTTCACCTGCGTTCCAATTACGTATAGCCCGCCCAGCTTGGCGACAATCTCTGCTTGCTTAGGGTTGCCGCCTCCAAGCCGAATATCGACGCCTCGTCCCGCCATATTCGTAGACACCGTCACGGCGCCGACTTCTCCTGCCTTGGCGACGATCTCGGCTTCTTCTGCGTCATTCTTCGCATTCAGCACATGGCAAGGTACGTCGGCATTCGCCAGTGCATGGGCCAGCTTGTCAGATTCCTCGACGCTTGATGTTCCAATGAGAATCGGACGTCCCGTCGCATGAACGGAAGAGATTTCTTGCACAAGCGCTTTAAGCTTGGCTTCTTGATGGGTATAAATCCGGTACGGATGGTCGATTCGGATGTTGGTCCGATTCGGAGGAATTTGCACGACGGGCAGTTTATATATAAGTTCGAATTCCATTGCGGAAGCGTGAGCGGTAGCCGTCATGCCGCACATCTTCGGATACAGGCTAAGAAAGTGTTGGAGGGTGATCGTTCCGAGAATTCTGCCGTTGGCAGTTGACTGAAGCCCTTCTTTGGCCGCAAGCGCGGCCTGCAGTCGGTCCGGCAAGTGCCTGTTCTCTGCTACGCGGCCCGTGTATTGTTCGATCAGCTCGATTCTGCCGTCGCGAACGATGTAATCGATGTCTCTGCTCAATAACGCTTCTACATGCAGCGCGCAATTAATTACGGTCAGCAGATGACCGTTATCGCTATCGTACAAATTGCCGCAGCCTAGCAGCGCCTCCGCCTTGGCAGCGCCTGCTTCATTCAAATACACGTTCCGCCGGGAATCGTCGAAGTCGTAATGCTCGACTGGTTCGAGCTGGCGGACCACTTCCGCGAATGGAATGCCATCGCTGCTGGAGGCATCCGATTCGCTGGAGATGACTAGCGGCACCCTCGCTTCATCGAGAAGCAGGGAATCCGCTTCGTCGACAATGACGTAATGGAAGGGACGATGAACGGTATCGGCTTCGCGAAGCGCAATCGTGTCGCGCAAATAATCGAATCCAGCCTCTTTGGCCGTCACATAGGTGATATCTGCGGCGTAGGCTTCCTTTTTATCAGACAGGCTCATGCCCGCTTGAACAGCGTTGACCGTTAGCCCGAGGAGGCGATAGATCGGACCCATCCACTGCGCATCCCGATTGGCCAAATAATCGTTAAACGTCAGCACATGAACCCCTTCGCCTGTCAGCGCGTTAAGATAAGCAGGCATGACGGCAGAGAGCGTTTTTCCTTCGCCGGTATGCTGTTCGATTAACGTCCTCTCGTGCAGGGCGATGGCAGCCATGACCTGGACATCGTAAGGCCGCAATCCGAGCGTTCTTCTCGAAGCCTCGCAGACTAGCGCATAAGCATCGACAAGCAGGTCATCCAATGAGGTGCCCGACTGCGCTTCCTTGCGCAGCCGATGGGATTCCGCCTGCAGCCGTTGATCGTCCCATGCTTCCAGGTTCCGGCTTCGAATGAGTTCCGCTTTGTCCCGATAGCTTTGCAGCAGATGCTGCATATCTCGGGATTCGTAGTCTTTGTACTTGTTCATCAACTTGACGGCTAGATTCATAGGAACGCATTCACCCCTTAGTAGATGGTTCTAAATCTAATGGTGCTGATTCATCAACAATCAGAATCAAATCCACTTCATGTAGCCGAAACCATACACCGCACCTACCGCCATTACCGTACTCCACAAAGCAAGACTGACCGCCATCCAGCCGAAGACGCGTTTGGGTGAAGAACCGAGAACAAGCGCTATGGCAGCAGCTATGTCAGTGCCCACGGCGGCGGGGGCGAGAAGTGCCAGCACGGGGAGTCCATAGCGTTCCCACAGTTTCTTGGCCCGTTCTTCTCTCTTGGACAATGAACCTCGTTCTTTGCCCTTGGCTGCTCTGCGTCTTTCCCGCCATGCTGCAAACTGCCGAGAGAAGATACATAACGCGATAACCGTTAACAGGTTGCCGATGAATCCGATAATGCCTACGGTAATCGGGGATAAGCCCCACGCAATGCCTAGAGGCACGACAAGAAATACATCGAGCCAAGGGAGCGCAGCAAGAACAAACAGTGCGACATACTGCCACCCGGCGGCGTCTATATGACTTCCCCATTCCAACACGGACCGTCACCTACCCGTTCTAATAGAATCAGACGCGGCTGTACTTCCAATTGGTCAGACTATAGACGAGATATTGACCTAATCCCAACAATCCGAAAGTGATTAATGTGCCGACATGATTGGGTGTAAATAATAGGACTGCGATTGCAGCAAGGGGCAGACTGAAGCTGTAATAGATATAGACATTGCGGCAAGCTTTGAACGTGATCCATTGCTGGCCCTCATCCACTTCCCGAAGTTCAGACGGGATCACGCCCCACACATTAATGCGGTCCTTCGGATTTCGTCGATTATGAATAATGACAAGCGTCACCCACAGGCATAGAAGGGCGATCAAGCAGTAGTTATATATCTGTCCTGCCGTACTCAATTGATAGGGTTGGCCCGAATCAATTACTTTCATAAGCAGATAGACATCCCCTAGCGTTGCGAGAAACAGTGTGGTCGAAATGAGCGGCGAACGCATAATCCGTGACAACATCTTATTCATCCTCCTTCAAATAAAATACTTCCTCGACCGGCAGCTTGAAGGCTGCAGCGATCTTGAGCGCGAGCGTAATCGAAGGGGAGTAATCTCCTTTCTCGATCAACCCTACCGTCTGGCGAGTAGCTTCGATGGCATCCGCCAGATCCTGCTGCGACCATCTGAAGCGTGCTCTTAGTTCGCGAACGTTATTAACAAGCATATGCGAGATCCTTTCCAGTTGTTGGTTGGAAATGATTGTATACTATGTATTCCAAAATGTAAACAATGTATTGCATTTTGTAAGCGATCATAGTCAATAGGCTTCGGAACAGGCACCGGGTAATCTAACTCAAAGCTAGTTGCGTAGACGGAGCAAAATGAAAACACCGCCATTGCCCTTAGGGCGTTGGCGGTGCGTCTGGTTTGGTAAAAGTAATAACAGCATTGTCCTTATCTTGAAAAAGATTTTCTTCTACGTCGATCTTCCAACCGCTGCGCAGCGTGAATGTCTTGCCATTATCGTATTCCGGTTCTTCTGGCGGAGAGATCTTCACAGACTTGCCTGACGCAATATCATAATTAACATAGTAAGAGTCGATGACATCCGGGTCGCTGTCCTCATAATGTTTGAGTTTATAATAGTGCAGGACGATATGATCGGGCGAAAGCCAGTGATGGATTTCAACGTATTGATTCGATTTCGGCGTGGTTTGAATTCTGCGAACAAGCTTCCCCGATACTTTCTCGATATCAATCGCCTGCGGTGCAATCGAATAATCCCCGTAGGCGGTGTGAGGATTGAGGATATGCTCCTCGCTTCCGTCGAATGTATAAGATCGGGCAACATATTTGTCATCCGGACCAAATTCCAGCTGCTTATCCACTTCATCGGGTTCTTTAACATTCGGATTTGGATTTTCGATTTTACTGACAACGTTCCCGTTTAAATCAAAGATGGTCCAAGCTTCGAAGTAGTTCCCTGTAGAGGATACGGATATAGGCTCGGAAGGCCATTCGGCAGGGAATCTTTCTTTCAGCACGAACGAAGTGCGTTTCTTAAGATTATAATGAACGATTTCGCCTGTATCGGATGCTGCCATAAGGGTGTCTTTGCTTTTATTCAACCAAATGGGACCGCGGAAAAAAGCTATATTTTTAAGCACATTATCGAACAACGTCGTTTCCTTTCCGCTGGAGATGTTAACGCTAGCGATGCTGTAAACGGGTTTGTGTGCGACGATTCTGGCTGAAGTATAAATAAAGTCATTCTCCGTGAGAAATCCGACCGGCCTAATAAAGTCCGCGCTGAAGGTGTCTGCACCGTCAAAGCCTCTGCTGATTGCGATTCTTTTGACCGCTTTAGTCTGGGGATTAACGAACAACAAATCCTCGTCATAGCTATCGTTTACTAACCAGAAAGCGACCCAATTCCCTTTGTCGGGGGGAAGAAAGGTTCCTTGAACGCTAACCCCTAAGTCTTTCACTTTCATTTTAAATCCTTGCGACGTGTTCGTTAACTGATAGTTGCCTGGAACACTAGCCGCTAGAGAGAAACAGGAGCAGATGATCAGCGTAAAAAGTAAAAAACGTTTCAGAGGATGCATATATGGAATTCTCCCCTATCGTAGATTGTAAGATTGGTTAGGTATATAATACCATTTGATCCAATTTCGTTAAACAAAATTCCAATCCGATAGAATCATTAGCCACTTCTTAATTCACTTCTGATACTGCCGTAATGAATGCCTTCATTGCCGCATAGGCTGGTTCTTCTATCCAGTCGTCGATGCGGCTTTGATCACTGCTGAAGCAAGCCCGCAGCGCTTCTTGGAGCTTCGTGAAGTAGGTTTCCTTGTTCGGGCCTTGGCTTTCTTCCAATAAACCGTGAACCAGCATGCTCCAATCGGGGTTGCTCTTATCGTAATACGACCGTTCCGGATACAAGCGGGCGAGCTCTGCGGCTGTGTCGAAGTTGCCGGACGTATAGATGACGCTCGCTATATAATCACCGATAAATCGATTCGATGGATCGTTCTCTTGCGCTTGCCGGAGCTGCTCCTCGCCCTCTTGGATTTTCCCTTGCTTCAGCAGCAGCCTGCCATATTGGGCCTGCGTATAGCTTGGCACCTTGCCTCGCAAGGCTTCATTGAGCATGCCGTAATATCGGTCGACTTGGGACCAATCCCCGATGCTTCCATAGTATTCGATTAGGGAGGACAAGGTATTTCCGATATCGATATTGGCGGCTGCCATTTTCTCCAGATAAGGAACTGCGGTCACGCCGAGCTGCTGATTATTTTCCGAGGCGTTAGCCTCTAGTAACTTAACAATCATCCGAAGACTATGCTCATCTTGTTCATCGCGTTCGTAGTTCGTCTTATAAGCGAGCAGGGCTTCATCCAGACGGTCAGCCAGCAGCAATCGGTCGGCGTCGGTAAGCGAGCGCTCTTTCAGATAGAAGAAGGGAAGATGCCCCATCGTCTGCTCGTTCAACCGATAACCGTTGCTCCGCGTCAACAGTTTCCCATCGGCATCGTAGGCTTCTATATTCCAGGAGAACCGACTGGACGGGTTGGCATACCCAAGCAGCGTAGAGGGATCTGGAATGTATTTGTCTCCTAATTTTTTATACGAAATACCGGTTGGAACGCTGTAGAGCATATCGAGGGGCAGCTCGATGGCATGGCTCTCGATATGGTCCTTGATTGTGGTTCCTACAGTGCCGTTCTCGACGGGCAAGGTTCCATTCAAGGTGTAGTATGCAGCCCCTTCAACGGGTTCCCATTCGAATTTGATCGTCTTGCCGGTGATGACTTGTTCGTCTACCGGGGCGTGCAATTGGATCAATCGCTGCAAGGTTATGTTCCGAGTCAGATGTTCTCCTCCTCGAATGTCGATCCACTCGGTATCTTGTTTGGCCGGTCGTGTCCAACCGTCGATTTGCTCGAAGCTTAGACCGATGTAGATGACGTAACTGCCGGGGACGACGCCTTTGAAGGTGAAGTTACCCTCCGAGTCGGTCATGGTCTGGTAGGGTTCGCTTTCGATCAGGCTATGGTAGACTTCCTTGCTGTCTCGCAAGAACACCCCGATACCCGCCATCGGCTTGCCGTCGCTTCTGTTGATAGTGCCGGAGACGCTTGAGGCTGCATTATTATGCTGCGCCGCGATCTGGGACGTGAGCTTCACGATATTGTCGTGAAGATAAGAGCCCTTCGGATACGATTTTGCGTTCAAATCGTCCAACAAACGTTCGGCATTCTCTGATTGTTCCGTATTCACATAGATTTGTGCACGGGCGAGCCTAAGCTCGTATCTTTGATTATTGTAATTGCCCGGGAGCCTTTGCTCCGTCTGCTCCAGCGCACGCAGCGCATCATCGGTCCGGCCTTGCGTCAGATACTCGAGGGCCAGCTGTTTCGCCGCTCGAACCAAGTAGCCATCGGCGGGAGCTCCGCTTAGGTAGTCCTCCAAGTACTTGACCTTCTCGTCGCCCGTCCAGCGTGGCTGATCGGGGTATGATGTTACCAGATTGGTATAGACGGTTTCGACTCCTATAACGACATTGAAGCTTGTCGTCCCTAGGTCCGAACCGTTTTCGATCATGTATTGTCGGATAAGCTCCCATTTGTCGTCTCCTGATGAGGCATCGATGACTTGAAGGAGTTCGTTTTTCCCGTTGGCGGCTCCTTGCTCATAGTGCTTTTTGGCGACCGTGACTTCGACCCTCGGCATTACAATCAGCTGAAGAAGGATAAACGAGGCGCCTAAGGCAGCGACGAGCGCGGCGAGATGCTTAACTTTGATTTTTAATTTCAACGTCGTTCACCGCTTTCTCGTAATCATCCTTCCAGTAGGTGTTGCCGCCAGCTTCCACGAGTTGTCTCTCGGCGCGTGGCACATCCTTTGTCGGCTCCGAATGTTCTGCCTTCTCTTGTAACTGTGCGACGAATACAATCGCTATCAGCAAGGCGAAGCTGGCTCCTATCGGAATTAGCGGCAGTTCGAGTTCGTAATTCCACAAAGCTCTCAACCTGGTCCACATTGAACGGGGATGGGTGCGAGCCACAACCTCCGCGCTTCTTAGAAAACGCAGCTCCCCAAGCTCTTCCTCCAGCTTTGTTCTAATGAGCTCTTGTTCCTGCTCTGGTCTCATCGCCATCCTCCTGTTTCTCCAGCATTGATTTTAGTTTCGCCCTGCCCCTGGCAAGCCTAGCTTTTACCGTATTCTCGTTGCTGTTTGTCTGTTCTGCAATCTCGGCGACGCTTAATCCGTTGTAATAAAATAACACGATAGCCTCGCGGTATTTGTAGTCGAGCTTCAGCAGCGCTTCACTCAAGTTCTCATTGCGCCAAGCCTCGATCAGGAGCTTCTCCGGTCCTGCTTCTTCTTCTGTGATCATTTGTTCCACATTGGATAGGGGCAGTAACCGACTCCAGCTCCAGGCGCGCATTTTCATTCGGCATCGGTTCACCGTGATGCGCAGGAGCCAGCTTTCCAGCCGATCGGAATCTTGAAGCTGGTCGATTTTGCGATAGGCCTGTATGAACGTATCCATGACGGCTTCTTCCGCGACTTGCTTATCCTTGACTAGTAAGTAGGCTGTACGCATCAATTTGTTGCCGTACAACTCCATTAATGCCCGAAGCGCGGCTTCATCTTTGTTCCTCAAGCCCAGAACGATATCCAGAAAGCTTCCTCCTCCCCCTAAGTAAGATGCCTCTTGGGTGGCTTTGGTTGCATATTTCCACAAAAATACTTTGATTTGTTTATTGATTAAACGAAGTGGAGTGAGTAAGCTTAGATACAGTTGCTGTTCGTTAACGAGACTATCAAAGAAGGTGTACCTCTGTGAGTTACTTGCTGCTCCTGCTGGCGACGTTGGCATGGAGCTTCGTCGGCGTGCTCGTCAAGACGGCGTCGACGATGGTGGACAGCGCCATTATTTCTTTTGCCCGTTTTTTCTTTGGCGTCATCTGTCTAGTTATCTATTTGTTCATCCGAGATGGCAAAGTACAGATCCGGTTAGGGATGAAATGGATTTGGATCGGCGCGATCGGCAAAGCAGTCAATTATGTATTCGAGAACATCGCGCTCAAGATCGGATACTCGTATGGTAACATTCTTGTGCAACCTGTTCAGACTGTCGTATTGCTGCTTGCTGCCAGTTGGCTATTCAAGGAACGGATCGCTCCGCGAGGCTGGATGGCCGCTGCGCTATGCGTGGTCGGCGTACTCGTTGTCGGCTGGAATGGTACGCCTTGGGACGAGCTGGCTGAAGGTAGCGGTCTGACGACCTTATTGTTCACGTTCGCCGGAATCGGCGCCGCCGTGCATGTGTTAAGCCAGCGCATGCTCCTTAAGACGATGGATAACGGAAACATGAACTTGTCCGTCTTTCTCGTCAGCACGATTATCGTTGCGGCTCCGGTCCCGGTCTACTCGCATGGGTTTACAGGACCGGTATCGGTGTGGGCGTGGGTATCGTTAATCCTGCTTGGCGTCATAACGGGACTCAGCTTCTTCTGGTTCGCGGAGGCGATCAAGAAAGTGCCGTTCATGATTGTTGCGCTCGTTGGCAACAGCATGGTCTTCTTCGCGGTGTTGTGGGCGTATTTGTTTTTCCGCGATCCGATCACCATCTACATTATTGGAGGAACATTGATTTTCGTAGCGGGTTTCCTGCTGCTGAACTTCCCGATGCCTCGCCGCAATGCCGGCGTACAAGCGAATGCAGATGCGCAAGTAGAAGCAAAAGTAGAAGTGTAGCCATCCTTTGGGGTGGCTCTTTCATTATAGGCGCGGCAAACAGGCGTGGATTTAATGTAGGACACTGAAGGGCGTAATCAGTCCTTCGGGGCGGGGAAGAAGCTCCATTCTATATTGAAGTGAAAAAGATTGAAATTAACTGTTGCATTTCTAAAATGATCTATGCTATTATGTAATTCCGCCGCTGAAACGGCGAACGATTACGAAAAGTTAAATACTTAATTAAAAATAAGTGTTTGACAAACGAAATCAAAACGTGTTATATTCTAATTCCGGCCGAGAGAAACACGCCGGTAACGAGAAACACGAAGCGAATAACTTGTTCCTTGAAAACTGAACAATGAGCGATATGTTTTAAAGCAAGTCAGCTTTTAATGAGCTAAACAAGCACTTCTTTTATGGAGAGTTTGATCCTGGCTC